>CADCPN010000028.1 GCA_902803375.1 uncultured Erysipelotrichaceae bacterium
AAGATACAGGGGGTGGAAATCGGGGCGGAAAGCGGAAAAGATCCGATGAAACGGTGGTTAACAGCCCGCATGTGCACTTTTTGCCTTAAAAATAATTAAAAACAATTCAAACTATCAACTTTGCTGATGAAATGATGATGAATCGCCTATGAAGATTTCCCGATAAAGATGCACTTTTTCAGAAATGTAGGAATTTTTTTATAGGAAAATCTCTTCTTTTTTTTCGCTATATCCACAACTGGGGAAAATTTTTATCTTTCCCATTCCGTTTTGCGAAACGCAATGGGTGTGAAAAAGGATAGGCCCAAACTAAAAACGGGCGGGACATGTAGCGAAAATAGGCTATCTTGCCCCGCTAATAGACGCCCCCGCCGCATTGATGGGCAAACCAGGCGCGGCGATGTTCCTTTTACGTGTCGCGCGCGTTAAAATACGAAAGAGTTTTATGAACAGCGACTTCTCCGGCACTTCGGCAAAAAAACAAAAAGGCAAAAACAGGAGCCTTAAATACATCATCTATATCTTGATCGTGCTTGTCGCCACCGGCATTTCCTTGGGCTTGTCCGTCGCCGGCGAGACCAACGGCACGCCGAACTTTTTCCTAATCGTTGATACCTTTGCCAATGCGGATTTCCGCTACATCTTGTTGATGATTGGACTCGTTTCGCTTTCCTATCTCATCGATGGCTTGATCATCTTGGTCTTCTGCCGGCTTTACACCAGGCGCTATAAGCTTCACCAAGGCGTGGCGACCTCCCTTGTCGGCCAGTTCTATAGCGACGTCACCCCGGGCGCTAGCGGGGGCCAGGTCATGCAGGTCTATACCATGAAAAGCCAAGGCGTCGTTGTCTCCAACGCAGCCTCCATCATGGTCATGTGGTTTATCCTTTACCAGACGGCCCTCATCATTTTCGATATCGCCGCCTATATCGTCGAAGCCCCGCAGATCATGAGCATCAAATCCATCGATATCCCGATGGGCGATACCACTCTTAACCTTCCGATGCTTCCGCTTATCATCGCCGGCTTCGCTTTGAACCTCTCTGCCATCATGCTCCTGTTCTTCATGAGCTATAGCCATAAGGTCCATAACTTCATCCTCCGCTATGTCATCGGCTTCCTTGGCAAGATCCACATTGTCAAAAAACCGGATGAAGCGAGAGAGAACCTGCGCGTGCAGGTTGAGAACTTCAAAATCGAACTTCGCCGCCTTCAGGCCAACATCCCGGTCGTTATTCTTCAGGTTACGCTGTTCCTGCTTTTGCTTTTCTGCCGTTTCTGCATCCCTTATTTCGCCGGCCTTGCCTTGAACGCTTGGACCGTTCCGGAAGCAGAGGGCATGAAGGCGTTCACCCCAACGTTCAACTTCGGAAAGATGCTTGATGCGGCCTTCCTCAGCGCCTTCCACCAGATGGTTACCGGCCTATTGCCGCTGCCGGGCTCCGCCGGCGTCTCCGAGCTCTTCTATTCCCTTTTGTTCCAGACCTATTTCTCCACTTATCCAGGACACGTCTATTCCACGCAGGTCAATTCCGCCGGTCTATCCGAATTGTCCAACCTCTCCGTCTGGCTTTCCTCCACCCAGATCCTTTGGCGTACCATCACCTTCCATATACCGTTAGTCGTCTCCGGCTTCACCGCCGCGCTATACCGCAGCCGTCCGAAGGAGCCGATCCATTACGCAAACCGCCAGACCTTCGTCGCCTTGCAGCTTGAGACCATGGAAGCCCGTAAAGCCTCTGCCGATACGATGTATGAGACCCGCCAGATGAGCCGCAGAGCGCTTCAGCAGAAGCTCGCCCAGACCACGGATATCTTTAAGCACAAAGAGAAAGACGCCAAAAAGCCGCCGGTCTCTGAAAACCCCGCTTCCGGGAAGACGACTCTTGATTTCAACGAATTTGATAACGAACCGATTATGCCTATCTCTCCTAGCAAGCCTGCTCCTAAGAGGGAGAAGCCTGTTAAGAAAGCGAAGCTGAAGATAAAAAAGAAGAGCAAGCCCGTCAAAGAAGACGACGATAGCTGGGAGAGCTGGGAAATATGAACATCGCGCTATTCTCAGATACCTACCCGCCCGAGATTAATGGCGTAGCCACCTCGACGTATAACCTTGCCAAGACCCTTAGGGACCACGGCAATAACGTTTTGGTTGTCACCACCAACAACACGAGCAAAAAGCTGTCCCTCGAGGATGGGGTTTTACGCATCCCCGGCATCAGCGTCAAAGCCCTTTATGGCTATAAGGCCTCCGGCCCCTATAACCACGAGGCCATGAAGATCATCGCCGCCTTTCAGCCCGACGTCGTCCATTGCCAGACCGACGCCGGCATCGGTATCTTCGGCCAGTTCGTCTCCTCCAATCTCCATATCGGCAAGGTCTACACCTACCATACGATGATTGAGGACTACGCCTACTATGTCACCAAAGGCCACTTCGACCGTTTTGCCCGCCATGCGGTCAGATGGTTCTTCCGTGGAAAATCATCGATCTTCGATGAGTTCATCGCCCCTTCGGACAAGAGCAAGGATTATCTCCGTTCCATCGGCATCGACTCCACGATCTCCGTCGTTCCTACCGGCATCGAGCTTTCGCGTTTTGACCCTAGTAACGAAGACAAGGAAGAGACCAAGGCCTTGAAGGCCAAATTTGGCATCGCCCCCGATGATTTCGTCATCCTCTCCCTTGGTCGTATCGCCAAAGAGAAGAGCATCGATGTCCTTATCCGCGGCTACAAGCTTTTCCTCGATAAGAAGCCTACCCGCCCAACGAAGCTAGTCATCACGGGCTGGGGGCCTGCGGAAAAAGAACTGCAGAGCCTTGCCTCCAACCTGGGCATCGCCGACCACGTGATATTCACGGGCAAGTGCGCACCCAGCGAGACGCAAAAGTATTATCATTTGGGCGACTGCTTCGCCAGCGCCTCCCTCTCGGAGACGCAGGGCCTTACCTTCATGGAGGGTATGGCCGCGAATTTGGTCGTCATCGCCCGTTACGACGATAACCTCGTCGGAACGATCAAAGATGGGGAGACCGGATATTTCTTCTTCAGCGAACAAGATTTCGCCGATAGGATAGAATCCGTGATATCCATGTCTGCCGCGGAAAAGAAACGAATCGTGGCAAACGGCTTGAAAGCCATTGATTTCTATTCGATGGAGCGTTTCTATCAGAATGTAATGCAAACCTATGAAAGAGTCTGGAAAAAGAACTGGTGACGTCGTTAAGGCGATCAAGGTCAAGAAAAACGACGTGATCGTCTCTTTTGAGTCTGGAGAGAAGATCATTCTCTCCGCAGACTCCTATACGGACTTCCGCCTATATGAAGGCAAGGAGCTATCTGCCTCCGATATCAAAGACATCCAATCTTATAGCAAGTCGGATATCTATTACAAAGCAGCTTTGCGAATGCTCTCTAGGGATAATTATTCCACTCATGACGTGAGGGAGAAGCTAATGGCCAAAGGCGCGGACTTCAAAACCGCCTCCGAGATCACCCTCCGCCTGACCAAGCAAGGATTGCTCGATGATAGCCGATTCGCGAAGACCTATGCTGAAGACGTCGCCGAATTCCGCTTATATGGCAAGAACAAAGTCCTCTTCAAGCTCCGCTCCGCCGGCATTCCCGATAAGATCCTCGCCGAACTGGAATTCCCTGAGGAGAATGAGCTAAGCAAAGCGATTCGCTTCGCCAAGACGCTCGACATCAAATACAAGACCCAGCCTGACAGCAAGAAGTTTGCCAAGGCCATCATCTCTCTCCGCGACAGGGGCTTCACCCCAGAGATCGCGGAAAAAGCCGTTGAGGCATCCCTTAGCCATAATGACCATGAGACTGAGCTGAAGAGGCTCAACAAAGACTATTTAGCCATCGCCGCCAAATTCGGTCGCAAGTACGAAGGCTATGAACTATCCCGCCGCATCTTTGCGGCCTTATCCCGCAAGGGCTATTCCTATGAAGACATCAAAAGCGTCGTGGAGGTAAATGCAAATGACGATTTCTGAAATTAAAGACGGCGAAAGCGTCCACGGCCAGTTCCTGGTCAGCGACTGCAAGAAGGGTGTCACCGCCAAAGGCGGAGCCTATTTGACCATCGTGCTCCAGGATTATTCCGGAACCATCGAAGGCAAGAAGTGGACCCTTGGCCCCGACGACATGGAGATCTTCGCCAAAGGCACCATCGTCCAGGTTGGCGGCGTCGCTAACCTATATCGCGATGTCATGCAGCTGAAGATCGAATCCGGCGAGCCCGTGGCGATGGATAATATCGAATGGGCCAGATTCGTCCAGCATGCTCCTGTGGGTAAGGAAGTCCTTAAGAAGAAGCTGGCTATGTATGTGAATTCATTCTCTGACCCCGACGTCAAAGCCCTTGTCGTCGGCATGCTTAAGAGATATGAGGATAAGTACTTCGATTGGCCTGCCGCCGCGAAGAACCACCACGACTACGTCTCTGGCTTGCTCTACCATTCCCTTACGATGGCCGACCTTGCCTCTAAGGTCTGCCAGGTCTATCCGGCCCTTAACCGCGATATCGTTATCGGCGGAACCCTCATCCACGATATCGGCAAGTGCGTTGAGCTCTCTGGCCCGAATGCCACCACCTATACCATCGAAGGCAAACTCCTTGGCCATATCTCTATTGGCCAGGCCGAGCTCCGCGATGTTGCCAAGGATCTAGGCATGTACGACTTCGATGCTCTTCCCGAAGAGCAGAAAAGCCCGACTCACCCCTTGTGGCATAAGAAGGAAATTGCCATCGTCTTTGAGCACATCATCCTTAGCCACCATGGCATCCCCGAGTATGGCTCTGCCGTCCGCCCGCTCACCCGCGAGGCGCAGGCTGTCTCTATGATCGACGACATGGATGCGAAGATGATGATTCTTGAGAAGGCGTATGCCGGCGTCGAATGCGGCGGCTTCACCTCCAAGCTCTTCACGATGGACGACCGTTATTTCTATAAGCCGTTCTATACCAAAGACGCCACCCGTCCTAGCGGAACCTCTTTGGAAGAAGAAAAGGCTGACCTAGAGAAGTAGCTAAAAGCGACTATCGTTTTAAAGGGTAAAGGAAAATCGAGCTTCAAACGGAGCTCGATTTTCTCTTTTCCTATTTAGAATTCCTCTTTGATGGAGGTTGCGATGCGGAGCAAGTCCCAACCTTTGGTGTTGTTGCTCTTCATCGTAATCTGGAATCCACCGGTCTCGTGGGCGTAGCGCGGGATGACGTGGACGTGGAAATGCTTCACGCTCTGCCCGGCGGCTTCGCCGACGTTGGAAAGGATATTCACGCCTTCGGCACCGAATGCCCTCATTTGGGCCTGGCCAATCTTTTGAGCGACGTCATAGACGCGGTGCATAAGTTCGACGGGGCAATGCAGCATATCGCTGTAATGGGCCTTCGGCATGACGAGGGTGTGGCCCCTGGTGGTCTGGCTGATGTCTAGGATCGCGAGGACATCCTCGTCCTCATAGACTTTGGTGCACGGGATCTCCCCGTTGATGATCATGCAAAAAACGTCGTCTTCCATAGTTCTTCTCTCCTTATATATAAAACAAAGGGACAAGCGAATTGCTTGCCCCTTCATTATAGACTGTTTTTATTAGTCGAAGAGATCAGGGAAGGTGGACTTGAAGTAGTCGTAGACTTTCTGATCGTTGTAGGAGATTGCCATTTCCTTAACGTAGTTCTGCCTTGCGGCGGACTTGTAGGAATCGGTGTCGCCGAGAAGGTCGGCGACCGTCCAGGAGATCTCATCGCGCTTGGCTTCGTCGTAACGGAAGGCGGAGGAGTCTTCGTCATCGCTGAGCTTGGAAGCCTTAACGGCTTCGTCAACGCGGCAAATGTACCAAGTGGAGGAATCCTTATCGTAGATGCAATACGGATATTCTTCCGTCTTCTCTAGGGTCTCAGGAACCATGTAGTAGGAACCCTGGACGTTCCAAACGAAGGAGCCTTTTCTCGCTTCTTTGGTGAGGGAATCGACTTCGTTGGCAACAGAGATCTTAAAGAGGCGGGTCTTCACATCGCTCTGTAGTCCAGAGAGACCGGAACTGGTGTACCAGCCTTCGGTGACCTTGGAGGCGGCGACGGCTTCACGTCTTTTGATTTCTAGACCGATTTCCTTGGTGTAGGCACCAGAGTTGGTGAAGTCGGTGGAGGAGCCGGTGATGTTGCGGTTGTCGGAGAGGTCGAGGTAATCCTTGACGACTGCGCCGTAGGTGGATTCGACATAGTAGTCGTCGGTGCTGTCATTGTCGTTTTCACCGAGGACGGGGACGACTTTGGTATTGGCGGAATCGATGGCGTTAGCGACGGTGACGGTGGTCCAGCCAGCGGCGGTGTAGATGGTCTTGGCGAGAGCCTTTAGTTCAGCGGTAGCGGCGGTCTGGATCGCAGTGCCCTGATAAAGCTTATCAAGGAAGTGCAAGTTCTTGGCCTCTTCTGGAGCGGAGGCATTTTCGAGAACCTCCTTGGCGTAACTTCTGACGAGGTTCTGGGTGGCCATGGCCTTGCCGGAGATATCCGGGAGTGCGATGTATTGAACCTTACGAGCATAGGAACGTCCGAGAACACCTTTGTTGGTGTCGAGGAGGTATCTCTTGACGAGGGCTTTGCGGTAGATGCCCGGGAGGACGGAACGGTTAACGTAGTCCGCATAGGTATCCATGTAGCCTTCGGCGAAATATTCGCCGACGTTTTCGAAAGTCGCGGAACCATCAATCTTGGTTTCTCTGTTGACCGGCTTGGGGCCGAGTTCATAGAGGTTCTTGACCTGGGCATCATAGAACTTGTCCTCTTCGAAGACGTTGTACTTCTGATAGGAGGAGTTCTTAACGGCGGCCCAGAATTCCTTCTGGACTAGTTCTTTGATGTGCTTGGCAAACTCAACGGCTTCGGTCTTATCCTTAAAAGCCTTGGTGCTCTGCTGCTTGAAGTAAGCCTCCTGCTTGCTTTCATCAGTGGCGGCTTCGTAGATGCCGATTTTGCCATCTTTGCTGTAGAAATCGCCGAATAGGCCCTGAGCATACTTTAGAAGGATGGTATTGAGGACTTTCTCGGAGTTGCTGTCGCCACTCTTAACGAGGGCTTCATAGATTTCTTTGAGGTTGTTGTTATAGATGGAGGAATCGTCGCCGAAGTTGAGGATCGGGGCGGTTTCAGCGCTGCCGGTTAGGCCAGCTTCGACGTCGTTGCAGCCAACGAGGCCGAGGGAGGTGACGCTGAGAACGAGCAATAGGCTCTTTTTAAGTTTATTTGCCATCATAGCAAGCTCCTCCTTTTGCCCAAACGCCCTTGCCATCCTTGGCATTGGCGCTGCCATATCCGATAGCGCAAACTTCGGAGATGAGCTTCTGGGTGCCGTCTTCTTTGATCTGACGGTCTTCGTCTTCTTTCATTAGGTAATCCGCGTAAGCGGTCCAGGAATCATCGAAAGTGTTCTTTGCGGTGACGGCGGCATCCTCGCGCGTAGTCTTAATATAGGTCTCAACCTTATTCTCGATGGCTTTGGCCATGGCGGAATCGCCGAAGGTGACGGTACCGGCGGTCATAAGTTCCTCGAACATATAGGTGTCCATGTGGGAGTCGTAGCCCTTAACTTTGGACTTAACGGCATCGGCATTGGACTTATAAGCGGAGTCGGTGGTGGTTAGCTTATTGACGTAGGTGGTCTTGGCTTCGACTTTGCCATCGGCCTCGTAGGATGGATAGTATACGGATTCATCGGCGGAAGCGATGGTGCTCGGAGTCTTATCCGGGGTGATCATGGTGTAGTACTCAGACAAGGAAGTAACATCGTTGGAGTTCTTCTTGGAATCGTACTCAGTGGCGCTGATGGCGCTCATACCGCCGGTGGCGGAATTGTAGGAAGCGTATTCCACGAGGGCAGAACGGTCGACAACGATGAAGTGGATACCCTGATAAGAAGAAGTACCGGCACGGACGGCTAGGACGACTTGGCCTTTTTCGTTGGTGAGGACTTTCTGGTTAACGACATTGCCTTTTTCATCATGAAGAGCGATCTCGGTGAAGCCCTGTAAGGCAGCGTATGCGGCGTTGGCTTTGCCAGCGGTCTTGACCTTCTTCGAGACGGCATCCCACTCAGCAGCATAGGCCTCGCTATAGTCGGCGGCTTCGGTGCTGAAACCGGTGGCAGCTTTGCCAGCGAGGTAATCGTTGAACGGGATATCGTTCGGGGTGATGACGGAGATGGTATGGGTGTTCAAATACTTGTTGAACAAGACGTTACGCGGATAGAAGTGCTCGTTTCCGTCGTTAACGGTGTAACCAAGGTCCGGGGACTTTGCGACTGCGGAGTTGCCTAGAGCAACAAAAGCGCCATACGGCATGGTGCCGATTCCACGCTTGGAGAAGAATTCTTCAGCGTCGGTTCCATCGATGGTCTTGGCTTCGTCGCTTGGAAGGAGATTTGCCTTCTTCTCAGCGGAGAGATTCTCACCAGCGTTATAGAGGGCGTCATATGCATAAACGCCGAGCTTGAATTCCTGAACGAAGGAAGTGTCTTTGTCCATGATTCCAAGGTCGCCGTACTTCTTGGAAGATTCGGTATCTTCCGAGAGGTTAAGGGCGATGGTGCCAAAGCGCTGGCGCTCGGCAACATTGGTGTCACCGGCTTCGTCGGTCTTAGCGCCGGCGAGCTCCTTAACAACTTCGGAGAGCTTCTTGGCCTCGGATTCGGAGATGGTATCTTCGGTGTGCTCGTTGTTGGAAGCACTGGAGAGTTTCACCAAGATATGGGAAACGTGATATGGCATCTTCTCATCAAGATAGCCCTTGGAGACAGAGCCATACTTCTTAACAAGTTCGGCGGTGTCCAAAGCTTCCCACTTCTTGCCATCGCGGATTCCGTTGAGGTTCTTCTGGCTGTAATAGGCTTCTTCGTAAGCGCTCTTTTCCTGAACATAGAGCTTCTTCTCGAAGAGTTCGTCAACATTCACGCAGCCTTCGGCGGAAAGGAGATTCTCCCATTCCTTCTCGTAGCTGGTCTTGTTATTGTCGGCATTCGTCTTAGCCTGGGACTTGACGCTAACAACATCGTTATTAGCCTTTTTCTTCAATTCATCCAACTGGCTCTTGCCTTCACCCTTTTCGTAATAGTGACGGATCAAAGCTTCCTGGACGGTAGAAAAAGCGGTGCTTGCGGAGCCGGAGGTCGGGATGTATTCACCAAAGAGATCTTCGGCGGTGAACTTGACGACCTGGCCAGCATTATCGGTGTAGCTGAGCACCACGCCCTCGCTATAAGTAACTTCGTTGCAAGCGGCGAGTCCGCTTAGAGCAACCAAAGAACTGGCGATACCGAGGGTGAGTTTTCTTTTATTCATAACTAAACTCGTTCCTCCTTCGTCTTGAACGTAGCGTGAAAAGTATATGCTTTCAACATTATTGTTACAACAATAAAGTAGTTGACCAAAACAAAGGGATGGTCTTGCCTTTTTAACTTTTCTCTCCCAAAACGGGCAAAACCTTGCCAAAGATAATATCTTTGTGGGCAAAAATAGGTCGATGGTACACTTTTGTTGTTTATGCGGCTTTCCACCGCTAGAATAGTACCGCTCTAAAGGAGGCTATATTCGCTATGTCGCGTCTAGTTATCAAAAATCTACATGTTTCCGTTAAGGATAAAGAAATTCTAAAAGGCGTCAATCTAACCGTTGAGGAAGGCGAGACCGTCGCCTTGCTAGGCATGAATGGACACGGGAAATCCACCCTATTGGGTGCGATTATGGGCAATCCGAACTATACCGTCACTTCCGGTTCTGTGAAATTGGATGATGTCGAAATTCTTGGTTTGCCTGTCAACGAAAGATCAAAGGCTGGCCTATTTCTCGCCATGCAGTATCCGGCTGAGATCCCAGGCGTCAACTCCGCTGATTTCTATAAGGCCGCTATGAATGCTCATCGCGAAAAGCCGATGAGCCTCTTCCAGTTCTATTCTTCCCTCCAGAGCGCTTATAAGGCCATGGAGATTCCGTTTGAGATGAGCCAGCGCAATTTGAACGAAGGCTTCTCTGGCGGCGAGAAGAAGCGCAATGAGATCCTTCAGATGAAGCTTCTCGATCCGAAGATCACCTTCCTCGATGAGATCGACTCCGGCTTGGACGTCGACGCCATGCAAATCGTTGCTAAAGCCATCAATGAAGAACAGGCCAAAGGCAAAGGTTTCCTCGTCATCTCCCATTATGCTCGTCTTTACAGCATGATCCACCCGACCCGTGCCGCCGTTATGGTGAATGGCCGCATTGCCGTTGAGGGTGGACCGGAAATCATCAAGCGCATCGATACCGAGGGCTATGAGTGGATCAAAACCGAACTCGGCATCTCCCTCGATAAGGATGAAGCCCCGATGAACAAGGTTTCCATCGGCGTCTGCGCCACTAAGGAAGCTGCTTTGGGCGGAGAGAAGAAGTAAAGATGGGAATCACGTTAATCAACAACGAGATCTCCGACCGCGACTTTGAGGTCAAAGAAGGCGAGGAGCTGACGCTCAACCTCGCCTATTTCGACGCCTTCAAGCCCTGCAAGATCAACGTCAAAGTTCATAAGAACGCCACTTTGAACGCCGCGTTTGCCGACTTTGGAAAAGGAAAAGGCAAATTCGAGTTCAATGTTTATCTAGAAGAGGAAGGTGCAAACTGCAACTTCCATTCCGCTTGCCTCGCCTCCGCTAGCGATGACAAGGTTTTCGACACCTCCGTCTACCACAACGCGGCGCACACCTCCGCCATCATGAGCAACTATGGAATCACCCGCGATTCCAGCAAACTCGTGTTCACGGGCGTCTCCGAAATCAAAAAAGGCAGCATTGCCACCGTCACCCGTCAGGAAGCGAAGATCATCGTTTTCGATCCGGATTGCAAGGGCGCTTGCTCCCCGATTCTCAAAATCGATGAGAACGATGTCTCCGCAAGCCACGCCGCAACCGTCGGCCGCCTTAACGAGCAGCATCTTTTCTATCTCCTCTCCAGAGGTATTGATGAGCAGACCGCAAAGCGCCTCATCACCTTGGGCTATCTAAAGCCGGTCGAGCAGTACTTCGACGAGGAAGCCCTCCGCGAGAATATCGATAAAGCAATCGAAGAAGGTATCTGATATGTTCGATCCGAATTCGTTTAGAAAAGACTTCCCGATGCTCCGCAGCGGAAAGATGATGCAGGGCAAGCCCTTAGTTTGGCTAGACAATGCCTCCACCACTTTCAAGCCGGATTCCGTCGTGGCCGCCATCACCAGGTATTACACCTCCGAGACCTCTAACTCCCATCGTGGCGATTATGACCTTTGCTATGACATGGATATGGAAGTCCTCAATGCCCGCAAGGCGGTTGCTGATTTCATTGGCGCCGAAACCAAGGAAATCGTCTTCACCTCCGGCACCACCGGTTCCATCAACCTCCTCGCCTATGGCTATGGCGCGAAATATCTAAAGAAAGGCGATGAGATCCTCATCACCGAAGCGGAGCACGCCTCCAATGTTTTGCCCTGGTACCGCGTAGAGGAAATGACGGGCTGCAAGGTAAACTTCATCCCCCTAACCAAGGAAGGGAGACTAACCGCCGAAAACCTCGAAAAGGCTATCACGCCTAACACCAAATTGGTCTGCGTTGCCCACGTCACCAACGTTTTGGGCTTCATCGCCCCGATTAAAGAGCTTGCCAGAATTGCTCACAAGCATGGCGCCTTGATCTGCGTTGATGGCGCTCAGTCCGTCCCGCATCTGAAGACCGATGTCAAGAATCTCGATGTTGACTTCCTTTCCTTCTCTGGCCACAAGCTCTGCGGCCCGACTGGTATCGGCGTCCTATATGGAAAATATTCTCTCCTCTCCGCCATGGATCCTTTCATGACCGGCGGAGGCATGAATGCGAAATTCGATATGTGCGGCGACGCCTCTTATCTAGAACCGCCCGCCCGTTTTGAAGCCGGAACCCAGCATCTAGCTGGCATCATTGGCCTGCATGCCGCTATCGATTACCTCAACTACGTCGGCATCGATAACATCAGCGCCTACGAAGAAGAACTTAAGAAATACGCCGTGGAAAAGTTGGCCGCCACCGGCGCCGTCACCATCTATAACGCCACTAGCGAAGCGGGCATCGTCGCCTTCAACGTCAACGGCGTCTTCGCTCAGGATGCGGCGACCTACCTCAACTCTCAGGGCATTGCCTGCCGTTCTGGCCAGCACTGCGCCAAGATCCTCACCGACTTCTTGGGAACCGTCGCCACCGTGCGCGCTTCCTTCTATTTCTATACCACCAAAGAAGAAATCGACCGCCTCGTCGAGGCCGTCGCCAAGTGCAAAGGAGAATACCTCAATGCCTACTTCAATTGAACTAACCCCTGAAATCATGAGGGAGATCATCATGGATCACTATTCCTCCCCCAGGCACAAAAGCAACCCGGACCAGGAAGGATACCAATCCACCCACAGCTCCTCTGTCAACTGCATCGACGATATCGACGTCTTTTTGAAGATCAACGCCAATGGCGTCGTCGAAGACGCCAGATGGAACGGCGTCGCCTGCGCGATTTCCACCGCCTCCAGCGATATCCTCTGCGACCTTCTCATCGGCAAGACCAAAGCCGAGGCGGAGAATGTCATCGCCCAGTATGAGCACATGATCCATGAAGAAGAATACGATGCCTCCGTCCTCGACGAAGCCCTCGCCTTCATGAACACCAGCAAACAGGCGGCCCGTATCCACTGCGCCACCATCGGCTGGGACGCCGCCGAAAAGATTTTGGAAGGAGAGAATGATGGCAAATAACGAAAAGACCAACAAACCCGAATTCCTGGAAGAGGAATATAAGTACGGCTTCAAAGACGAAGACGTCTCCATCTATTCCACCGGAACCGGCTTAACCGAAGATACCATCCGTGAGATTTCCGCCGCCAAAAACGAGCCGGAATGGATGCTCGATTTCCGTCTAAGGGCTTATCGCTGCTTCCGCGCGATGCCGATGCCCTCCTTCGGTCCTGACCTATCGAAGATGGATTTCGATTCCTATACTTATTTCACCCGCGTTGCCAAAGGCGAGACCAAGTCTTGGGATGATGTCCCAAGCACCATCAAGAATACCTTCAACAAGCTTGGGATTCCTGAGGCTGAGCAGAAATACTTGGCCGGCGTCTCCACTCAGTATGAGTCCGAGGTCGTCTACCACAACATGCTTAAGGAAGTTGAGGAGAAAGGCGTTATCTTCCTTTCCACCGATATGGGCCTAAAGCTCTATCCGGAACTCTTCAAGAAGTACTTCAACAAGGTCATCCCGATGGCCGACAACAAGTTCGCCGCCCTCAATGGCGCGACTTGGTCCGGCGGCAGCTTCGTCTATGTGCCTAAGGGCGTTCACCTTGATAAGCCGCTCCAGTCTTACTTCCGCATCAACAACGAGAAATCCGGCCAGTTCGAGCGTACCCTCATCATCGTTGATGACGGGGCTGACCTTCACTATGTCGAAGGCTGCACCGCTCCGCAGTACTCCAAGGATTCCTTCCACACCGGCGTCGTCGAAATCTATGTCGGCAAAGGTGCTAAATGCCGTTACAGCACCATCCAGAACTGGTCTACCAACATCCTTAACCTCGTCACCCAGCGCGCCCTCGTTGAGGAAGACGGCCTCATGGAATGGGTCGATGGCAACATCGGCTCCATGTACACGATGAAGTATCCTTGCTGCGTCCTCCAGGGCGATAGAAGCAAGGGCAGTTGCATCACCATCGCCGTCGGCAGCAAAGGCCAATACCAGGATGCCGGCGCCAAGATGATTCACCTCGGCAAAGACACCTCCTCCACCATCATCTCCAAGTCCATCGTCAGAAACGGTGGCGTCGCCAACTATCGCGGCACCGTGAGAATGGGCCCGAAGGCCACCGGCGCGAAGAGCCATGTCGAATGCGATACCCTTATCCTCGATAACCTCTCCCGCAGCGATACGTTCCCAAAGAACGAAATCAAGAACAACGAGTCCTTCATCGAACACGAAGCGACCGTCTCCAAGATCTCTCAGGACCAGCTCTTCTATTTGATGAGCCGTGGCCTATCCGAGAAAGACGCGACCCAAATGATCGTCATGGGCTTCATTGAGCCCTTCTCGAAAGAGTTGCCTATGGAGTATGCTGTCGAGCTCAACCAGCTCATCAAACTCGATATGAGCGATTCCATTGGATAAACAATATGGAAAAAGAAACGGATTATGACCTCATAGTCGTCGGCGGCGGACACGCCGGCGTCGAAGCTTCTTCCGCGGGAGCCCGCTTGGGCCTCCGCGTTCTTTTGTGCACGCTCAATAAAAGGATGATCGGCAATATGCCGTGCAACCCCCATATCGGCGGCAGCGCAAAAGGAGTCGTCGTCCGTGAAATCGATGCCTTAGGCGGCATCATGGGCATCGCGGCGGACCACCATCCCCTTCAGATCAAGATGCTTAACACCGGCAAGGGCCCTGGCGTTCAGTGCCTTCGCTCCCAGCAGGATAAGGCGGGCTACCCAGCATTTGTCCAATCGATGCTGGAAGCCACCCCGAATCTCGACATCAAGGAATGCGAAGTCGTTGACCTGCTTCACGATGAAAAAGCCATCCATGGGGTCGTTCTTTCTGATGGAAGCACGATTTCCTGCAAAGCCGTCGTCATCACGACCGGCACCTATATGAATGGCCGCATCATCTCCGGGCGCGACATTCATGATGGTGGACCAGATGGCGAGAAAGCCAGCCTTGGCTTAAGCGAATCCCTCGCCCGCATGGGCATAGATATCTTCCGCCTCAAAACCGGAACCCCGCCCCGACTCAAGGCCTCGACCATCGATTTCTCCAAAGGAGAGATCCAGCTTGGAAGCGACGATAAGCTCGCTTTCTCCTATTCCACCACGAAGTTCACTCCCCTTTCCAAGCAGCTTCCCTGCTACCTCATCTACACCACTCCCTTGACCCATAAGATCATCAAAGACCATATCTCTGATTCCGCCATCTTCGACGGAACCATCAAGGGCGTCGGCCCCCGTTATTGCCCCGCCATCGAATCGAAGATCGTTCGCTTCGCCGATAAGCCTCGCCACCAGCTCTTCCTTGAGCCGGAATACGAGCATGGCGAGTCCATCTATCTCCAGGGCTTCTCTAGCGGCATGCCGCATGAGGTTCAGGATCAGATGGTCCATAGCCTTCCTGGCTTAGAGCACTGCGAGATCCTCAAATACGCCTATCAGATCGAATACGATGCCATCCGCCCGCTCCAATTCGATGCCACCCTCCGCGTGAAATCCTATGAAGGACTTTATGGCGCTGGCCAGATCTGCGGCACCTCCGGCTACGAAGAGGCTGCAGGACTTGGCCTTATGGCCGGCATCAATGCCGCAAGGTGGATCAAAGGTGAGGCCCCGTTCATCCTCAAGAGAAATGAGTCTTACATCGGCGTCATGATCGATGACCTCGTCACCAAAGGCACCGACGAACCCTACCGCCTGCTTTCCAGCCGCGCAGAGTATCGTTTGTTGCTCCGTCACGACAACGCCGACCTCCGCCTTACCGAATATGGCCACATGCTTGGCCTAATCTCTGACGAGCGTTACGCCGCCTTCAAGAAGAAGTACCAGGACATTGATGCCGTCATCGATATCCTTAAGAACACCATCATCGCCGACAAAGCGGCTCTTAACGAGTACTTCAAGGAACTTGGCGTTGAGCCTAGCGACCGCGGATTCCGCGGGCTTGAGATCTTGAAGCGTCCGCATTTCGAATATCGCCGTATCCGCAAGATGATGCCGGAACTCGCTTCCTACGACCTAGACGATGAATCCATCTTGGCCCTTGAGACCAAGGTGAAATACGAGGGCTATATCCAGAAAGAAGAGCTTGAGGCAGAACGCCTCAACCGCGAGGAAGCTATTGTTCTTCCCGAAGGTCTGGATTATCTTCATATGGATGGGCTTCGCCTTGAGGCGAGGCAAAAGCTTGATTCGATTCGTCCGAGAACCATTGCGCAGGCCAGCCGTATTTCCGGAGTGAATCCTGCCGATGTCTCTTTGCTTCTTTTAACGCTAAGGAAGGAGAAACTCCTATGAATTACGAAGAACTAAAAACCCTTTTGGCCGCGAAACGTATATCGATTTCCGATGACATGGTCGCGAAGCTAAAGGTTTACGCCGCCTTGCTCAAGGAATGGAATGAGAAGATGAACCTCACCTCCATCGTCGAGGAAGAGGAAGTCATCGAAAAGCATTTCTACGATTGCCTTATCGCCGCCGAAGGAATGGATTTCTCCAACAAGAAGATCGCCGATATGGGATCTGGCGCAGGATTTCCAGGCATGGTCTGGGCCATCTGCTTCCCAGAAGCGGACGTCACCCTTATCGATGCCACCAACAAGAAGTTCAAATTCCTTGAGGAAGTTAAGAACCGGCTCAATGTGGAGAATGTCCATTTCCACGTTGGCCGCGTCGAAGCCATGAAAGAGGAGAAGGAGACTTTTGATCTTGTTTCCGCCCGTGGCTTTGCCGCCCTTAATGTCTTGATGGAAGTCGGGGCTCCATTGCTTAAAGTCGGCGGAAAGATCCTTGCCCTTAAAGGCTCCAGAGGCCTTGAAGAGCTTAAGGCTGCCCAGAGCGGACTCCCCAATCTTGGCCTCCGCTACGACGGCAAATCAATCCAGCATCTCCCGACCCATGGTGATGAGCGCATCAACATTCGCCTGCTCAAATTCAAGCCCACCCCGGAAAAGTATCCGCGCGATTGGGCGACCATCGTCAAACACCCGCTCTAAACCTCTTACCTAACGTGGAACATTGAAAAAGTTCCACGGATTGTTACAATTACAACCCCATGGCAAAAATCATCGCGATAGCAAATCAAAAAGGCGGCGTCGGCAAGACCACTACGGCCATCAACCTCTCCGCCGCGCTCTGCCACCTTTCGAGAAAGGTCCTTTTAATCGATCTCGATCCGCAGGGCAACAGCTCTCGCGGCGTCGGCATCGACATCAACCTGCAGAAGAAGACCATCTACGAGGTCATGCAGGGAAAGATCGATATCAGGGAATCTTATAGCCACACCTTCTTCGATGGACTGGTGGTCATCCCCGCCAACCTGCGTTTGGCCTCTTTGGAAGTCTCCTTATATGAGAAACACGTCGAGAAGCCTTTCTTCCTTTTGAAGAAGGTTCTTGAAAGCGTTCGCTTAGACTTTGATTACATCATCATCGACTGCCCGCCTTCTTTGGGCTTGCTAAGCCTCAACGCGCTCACCGCCTCTGACTCGGTTATCATCCCAGTCCAGTGCGAATATTTCGCAATGGAAGCGGTCGCGGCCATCCTCTCTACGATTTCCAACGTCCGCCAAAGCTACAACGAAGCCCTTAAGATCGAAGGTTTCCTTCTCACGATGTTTGATTCCCGTACCCAGCTCGCTACTGAAATCAGCGAGCAGGTGCGCACGCTTTTCAGAGAGAATACCTTCTTCATCGCCATTCCGCGCAATCAATCCATCAGCGAATCCCAGGCCCGTGCAATGCCTGTCACGGCTTTCCGCCCGACCAGCCAAGGCGCCACTGCCTACTTCGCTCTAGCTAGGGAAGTAATCGACCATGAAAAATGAGAAGAGCAAACCCTTACTTTCTTCTTCCTCTCTAAGCGACCTTATTGAGAAATTTTCTCAAGAAGACGTTATCGCTGTGATGGAGAAGGAGTATCAGAGCTCTCCTAACCAGCTTATCCCGATCGGCATGATCGATGACACCTCCTTCGTCAAAGACGTCAAAGTCCCGGAAGAGGTTGTTGATTACTTTGCTGCCGGACTTAAAGAAAAAGGATTCTATAACCCACTTGTCGTCCGTCCCATTGTGGGCGACCGCTATGAGCTCATCCTTGGCAGGAAGAGATTTTTAGGCGCGAAGAAGGCGGGCCTTCTTTCTATTCCCTGCGCCATCCGCGAAGTCGGAGACGAAGAGGAGCTATTGATGCTGCTTGCCGATACCCGCGACCAGCGCGATACCAACGTCGTTGAGATGGCGCTCGTCTACGATGCGCTGCAGAAGAAATTCGGCTATACGCAGCAGACCCTCGCATCTCTTTCCCACCTTTCCCGTTCCCAAATCACCAATAACCTGCGCATCCTCCGCCTCCCCCGTTATGTCAGAGACGAGATCTGCTTAGGCAAATTATCCTATGGCCACGCCAAGGCCATCGTCTCCCTCCCGGAAGCGGAAATCGATGACATGGTGTCGCTAATCCATGAAAAAAAGCTCTCCGTCAGAGAAACGGAGAACTTGGTTTCTGAAAGGCTAAGGCCCAGCGGCGCCCCAACAATGGAAGGACTCAAGAAGCAATTCGGAGCCGACAGTGTTTCCGAGACCCACAATAGCGTCACCTTCTCCTTCGCTTCCGCAGAGGAGAAGATTGCCTTCCTGGAGAAGATTAAGGGCTAAAGAATTAGAAGCGGAATAGCGTAACTAGCAAAGAGGCGGCTGTGCTTTCTTTTAGCATGCTGCTAACCATTTCCTCGGTTTTGCGGAGGGCTTCAAGCAATCGCGGCAAGAGCACGAAATAGCTAAATAGCGTCCAGGCGATCATCGCGGCGATGGAGACGCCAAGGGAGATGCCACACTTAATCCTAGAGGCTTTGTCCTTATATTTGGCGAGGCCGATGATGGAAAGAACGACGCCGACGATCGGCGCGATGTCTAGCAAAGATAAGAAGGCAAACACCATGGCGACGTTAGGAAGGGTCGGGCTCGCGGAAGAAGCAGAGGCGGTGGAATCATGATACTGGCTGAAGACCGGCTCAGGATTGGTCGCGGCTTTGCCGCTGTCCTCGACGCTGACCTGCGGGGCTTGGTCGCCATAGAAGCCGGCGCCGCATTTATGGCAGTAGTTGGCGGAGTCTTGGTTAGCTTCGCCACAATGTGGGCAATATTTCATATTGGAGATACCTCGTTACAAGGACATATCATAAATAAAAGAAAGAAAATATCCATATCGCATTTGATGTCTCTACATACGGGAAACTAACGATTATAATAATTCTGCTTCAGGGCGACGAGAATTACGTCGACTGGCGGTATAGCCCGCGAGTTCCTATGCGGTTAGGAACATGAACCTGTGCGATTCAGGTGCCAACGGTAAAGTCCGGATATCAAAGAAGTGCAACTAGTTTGTATCAGCCCCCTGAAGATTATGTCTTGCAGGAGGTTTTTTATATGAAAAGCACAGACATTTGGGGCATCGTCGCGATTGCGATCTTCCTCGTTTTGACGGTTATTGGCTTCCAGCTTTATTTCCGCCTCAATCCGAGAAAAGAGTTCAACCACGTGAAATTCATTACGCGCGTCGGCATCTTCGCGGCCATGTCTACCCTTCTCTACATTGTGGATATCTTCCACTTTAAGCTCCCGTTCTTCCCGAGCTTCCTCGAATTCCATTTCGATGAGATCCCGGCCTTCATCTGCGGCTTCGCCTATGGCCCGTTAGCGGCATTTGCAGTCATCGCGATCAAGACCATCATCAAGCTTCCCTTCACCAGCACCCTCTGCGTCGGCGAACTCGGCGACATCATCCTCTCCACGATCTATGTCATCCCGGCTTGCTTGATCTACAAGAAGCACCGCAACCTCAAGGGTGTTGCCATCGGTTTCGCCATCTCAACCCTCGTCCAAATCTTCGCTGGCATGGTATTAAACGTTTACATGCTCATCCCCTTCTACATGAACGTCATGGGCTATCCGATGGAAGCGCTGCTCGGCATGATGCAGAAGGTCAACCCGAACATCACCGACGTAGGCTGGAGCTACGCACTTTGGGCCGTTGCTCCGTTTAATGCCCTCAAAGACGCCATCGTCATCGTTCTCACCTTCTTGATCTACAGAAGCATCCACGTCCTCCTCCGCTTCGATAAGCCTTCTAACTCTGAGGCCCTTAATGAAGAGTCCAAAGAGGACAAGGTTCAGCAGTAAGCCAGATAAAACCAAGCAGCCGCATGCTTGGCTTTATTCAAAAAAAGCCCCGTTTCCGGAGCTTCTTTTGTTGATAGAAATCGAAGGTTAGTCTTCGCTGATTGCCTGAACCGGGCAATTGGCGATGGCGTCATCGACGTCAGCATCATCACCTTCGGCGATGGCGTGGGCTTTGCCGTTATCATCGAATTCGAAGATGTCGCTGTGGGTGCCGACGCAGAGACCACATCCGATGCAGATGTCGGAATCGACTTTAGCTTTCTTGGCCATTGTGTAAATATCCTCCAAACAATGTGGCTTAATTATAGAAACGGATTGCAAAAGTAGCAATAACCGCGTTGCTTTCTTAATTCCCTACGGGAAAGATTTCGTCTATACTAGCGGCGCATATGGAAACACGCACTGAGAGATTTGCAAAATACCGCGACTTCATCAAGCGCTTGCCTTCCGACGCATTTGAGCCAGACGGAACCTACGCCGAGAAGCTTACCGCCGAGGAGCTTCACCACATGGGCAAAGTCGGCTATTCGAGCAGTTCCATTACCATTTCTTCGAAGGTCTCGCCGTCGAGGCCTGCCTTGGATATCGCACCGGACGATGGCAAAGCCACCCCCTACTCCCTCTACCTCAAGAAGAAGCAGACATGGTGGATTATCAAAGGAATCGTCGCCGCGGTCGTAATCGGACTCTTTGTTATGTTTTATTTCCTGTTCGTGAAAGGAGCTTAATCATTATGGACAAGATTGTCTCTGTTGCCATTGATGGCCCAGCCGCCGCTGGTAAAAGCACCGTCGCCAAGAAGGTTGCTAAGGCCCTAGGCTTTACCTATATCGATACCGGCGCGATGTATCGCGCCTTTACCTATGCCGTTATCTCCAAGGGATTAGACCCGCAGAGCGAATTGCTTTCCAATTCCCTCATCGGCCAGGTCAACATCGAACTTCTCGATGATGGCACTGTCCTTTGCAACGGCGAAGATGTCACCCGCCAGATCAGGGAGCCCCTCGTCTCCGGCAACGTCAGCTACATCGCTTCCTATAAGGAAATCCGCCTTGCCCTCGTTGAGATGCAGCGCGCGATGGCCCACAGCAAATCCGTCGTCATGGACGGCCGCGACATCGGAACCTATGTTCTCCCCAATGCCGAGGTTAAGATCTACCAGATGGCTTCCGTCGAGACCCGTGCGGTCAGACGTTACGAAGAGAACATCGCCAAAGGCATCCCGACTTCCCTTGAGGATGTCATGGAAGACGTCAGGAAGAGGGACTATATCGATTCCCACCGCGCCTTCGCCCCGCTTAAGCCGGCTGCGGACAGCGTCCTCCTCGATACTTCCCACATGTCCGTGGATGAAGCTGTCGAAAACGTTTTGAGAATCGTCAAAGAAAAGACTGGAGTCGAAGGAAAATGCTAGGACTCGTTGCTCTCGTCGGCGCCCCGAACGTCGGCAAATCCACCATCTTCAACCGCATGGTCGGCTCCCGCTCCTCCATCGTTGAGGACACTCCGGGCATAACCCGCGATAGGCTTTATGGCACCGGAGAATGGCTCACCAGGAAATTCCGCGTCGTCGATACCGGCGGCATTGAAATCAAAAACGCTCCCTTCCAGACCGAAATCCGCGCCCAGGCGCAGATGGCTATGGAAGAAGCCGACGTCATCCTCTTCGTTGTCGATGGCCGCCTAGGCGTCACAGGCGATGACCGTGGCGTTGCCAAAATGCTCTACAAGACCAATAAGCCCGTCATCCTCGTCGTCAACAAGATCGATAACCGCGAGAAGCTCGGCGATGCCGCTGAGTTCTATTCCCTCGGCTTAGGCGAGCCCTTCCCGGTCTCCGGTGCCCACGGCATCGGCATCGGCGACTTGCTCGACAAGATCATCTCCGTCCTTCCAGAGGGCCAGGACGAAGATTATGGCGATGCCATCACCTTCTCCTTCATCGGACGTCCTAACGTCGGCAAATCCTCCCTCACCAACAAGCTTCTTGGCGAAGAGAGAACTATCGTCAAGGACCTCGCCGGCACCACCCGCGATTCCATTGATACCCCCTTCACCTCAGGCGAAGATAAGTTTGTTGCCATCGATACGGCGGGCCTTGTCAAGAAAGGCCGCATCTATGAGGCCATCGATAAGTACGCCGCTTTGCGCGCTCTTCGCGCCATTGACCGCAGCCATGTAGTCGTTTTGGTCCTTGATGCCGAAGCCGGCGTCCTTGACCAGGATAGGCACGTCGTCGGCTACGCCCTCGACGAAGCCAAAGGCATCGTCGTCGTCGTCAACAAGTGGGACCTCGCCGATAAGGGTGAGCAGCAGGCTGAATTCGCGCAGAAGATCCGGGAGAGATTCAAGTTCTTGGCCTATGCGAAAATCATCTTCGTCTCCGCTAAGACCGGACGCGGCATCGAAGGCATCCTCCCTGCCATCAAGCAGGCCTATGAATCCGCCAACCGCCGAGTTCCGACCTCCATCCTCAATGAGATCATCCAGGATGCCCAGAACATGAACCCCGCTCCGGAGTTCAATCACGGTCGCATCAAGATCAAGTACGCCAACCAGGTCGCCATCAATCCGCCGACCTTCGTACTGTTCTGCAACGACCCGCATTTCGCCCATTTTTCCTATACCCGCTATTTGGAGAATCGGCTCCGCGATACTTTTGACTTCACTGGTACCCCATTGAAGATCATCTATCGCATGAGCAAGTAGCCATATAGACAAAAAACCTCAAAAACGAGCGTCGGAAGATTGCTCGTTTTTCTCATTTTCTTTCACACTTAACAAAAAACGGATAAATCATCCGATTATGCCTTTTCTTTAGAAAAAATGATACCGCTTACATCAAAAATTAGAAAATTGTTAAAAAACATTGCAATAACAAAGATGCGGTGCTAACTTTTTATTAAGTAGACAGCATAAGGAGGAATATTCCAAATGAATAAAGCTGAACTAATCGGCGCGGCCGCCGCTAAGGCCGAAGTCTCCCGTCGTGATGCCGAGGCCGTTGTTGAAGCGACCCTCGAGCTCATCGAAGAAGCCATCATCAAAGGCGAAGAAGTCAAGATCTCTGGCTTTGGCATCTTTGAGAAGAAAGAGCGTGCTGCCCGTGTTGGCACCAACCCGTCCAACGGCGAAAAGATCGAAATCGCCGCTTCTAACAGCGTCTCTTTCAAGCCTTCCAAGGGCCTCAAAGAGAAGCTTAACTAAGTTTAGGCTACAAACCAGACTAAAAGACCCCGGAGTGATTCGGGGTTTTCTTTCTCTTGTGCTATTATTTCCTCATGCTACCCAAGGAGTTCCGCGAATACGCAAAACTGTTCTCCTGCCACGGCTTTCACCTCTATATGATCGGAGGGACGAGCCGTGATTTTCTCCTTGGCCTCCCGGTCGCGGATTATGACTTCGCGACGGACGCTACGCCTACGCAAGAAAAGGAATTCCTGCCCGATGCTGATTACTCCTTTGAGCGATTTGGCTCCATCAAGGTGTGGAAAGAAGGCGTGGAGGTGGATATCACCACCCTCCGCTTAGAAGGGGAATATAAGGACTTCCGCCATCCAAGCTTCATCAAGCTCATCAAAGATCCCAAACTCGACAGCGTTAGGCGAGACTTTACCATCAACGCGATTTATATTGATGAGGAAGAGCATGTGCTCGATTTCCACAACGGATTAACCGACTTGGCGGAGAAGAAGATCCGCTTCATCGGCGATCCCGCAACCAGAATCAAGGAAGATCCCCTAAGGATCCTCCGCGCCCAGCGCTTCGCCAAACGCCTCGGCTTCGAAATCGAGGAAAACTCAGCAAAGGCAATCGAAGAGAATTTGCATTTGCTCGATAAGCTAAACCCCGCAAAGGTAGAAATGGAAAAGAAGAAAGAATGAGTACGATGATCGCCACCCAGGCTCCAAGAGAAGCCATCGACTTCCAATATATCCTGCTAGAGAACTACAAAAAGCTAGGCATCTCTGAGAAGCAGCTTTCCGTCATCTTGATGATCGAGCACCTCACCCGTCAGGGCAATTCCCTCGTCACGGCTGACCTTCTTTCGTTGAAGATGAACTTCAAGGTCAGCGAGCTTGATGCCACCCTCGTCGAGCTCGTCAAACGTGATTTCCTCGCCTATGAGATGGTAGGCAGTGACCTCGTCACCTCGCTAGAGCCCCTTCGCGATAAGCTTTACCGCCTCTTCCAGCTTGATGTCGCCAGAGAAAAGCAGAATCTCCAAAACGCGGAGCGTTCCAGCTTGCTAAGTGGCCTATATAGCTATTTCGAGAAAAGGCTTAACCGCACCCTCTCCCCCATCGAGCAGGATACCCTTTCCACTTGGCTGGATGACGCCTATAGCGAGACTGACATCAAATCGGCGCTAGAAGAAGCAATCGCATCCGGCAAGCGCACCTTTAAGTCCATCGATAGATTGCTTCGCACCTCCCGCAAGCGCGATGATATCGGCAAAGAGGGCTACACCACGGTCAACGATAACTGGGACAAGGATATCGAGAAGACCATTGAGATTGCCAAGACGAAATGGGTGAACGATGATAAATAGCCTCGCCATTGCAGAAATTCTTAACGCCACCTATCCCGACGCCAAATGCGCCCTGAATTTCTCTTCCCCCTTTGAATGCCTGGTCGCCGTCGCCTTAAGCGCGCAGACCACCGATGCCTCCGTGAATAAGGTCACCCCAAGGTTATTTAAGGATTACCCGACCCCCTTTGAGATGGCCAATGCGCCTATCGGAGACATCGAGGACCACATCCGCACCCTTGGCCTATATAAGAACAAAGCCAAAAGCCTTTCTGGCATGGCCAAAGCCCTTGTGGAAAGGTATGGCGGCATAGTTCCAGCGGATAAGAATGAGCTGGTAAAGCTTCCTGGCGTAGGCATGAAGACCGCCAACTGCGTATGTGCGGAATGCTTTAACATCCCCGCCATCGCCGTCGATACCCACGTCGGCAGGGTTGCCGTAAGGCTAGGACTAGCAAAAGAAGGGGACGAACCCCTCCTAATTGAGAAAAAGATTGAGAAACGGTATCCGAATTCTATGTGGATTAAACTTCATCATCAGATCATCGACCATGGTCGTCAAATCTGCCATGCCCGCGGTCCTGAATGCGGACGTTGCCCCTTGCAGGGCGAATGCCGTTACTTCAAGAAAGCCTCAACCAAGACGGGAAGATAATCGAATCTGGGGAAATAGCCTTCTTTGACTAAGAAGGCTTTTTCTTTCATCGCGCTGTAGGGGATGGAGGCTCGAGGACGAGACTCATAGAACTCAATGACATCGCTGGCTTTGACTAGATACGTCTCATTGAGCAAAGCCCAGTTGATGAGGAAAAAGGCGATGCCATTCTGGGAGATGACCCCTTTTAGATGGGCGATCTGCTGCGGTGGGATGTTAGCCAAAGGGAAAGAGGTTTTGTTTCTGGTGCTTTTGGCTTCGAAATCAATGTAATGCCCTTGGTAAACGCCGTTATAGTCGGTGGTGGATTGCGACTCAAAGTAGGCCTGAATGATCTTCGGGCCATGGGTGTAGTCGACTTTGACGACATTGATGGGGGTGGGGCGCTTGGTGATAAGGCAAAGGCCCTTCTTGCGGTAATAATCGTTGCTGGCGTTGATCTCGGCTTCGAAATCCATGCCGCGGTTGCCTGCGGCGACTTTTAAAGTGCGCTTCTTCTTGCTCGCGCTTTTCTTAACGCGAGAAGCGACGGGAGAGGAAGCAACATTATTTCTAGGTCTGATTCCACCGGGGTAATTCATGTCTTACTGCAGGCTTTCTTTAAGCATGTTCTGAAAATCGTCTGGGGAGACGGACTCGCCTTTGTTTAACTTGGCGATGAGAGCACGGATCGGCTCTGGGACCTTCGGGGAATGGGCAAGGGTCTCGGCGTAGCGGGAGACGACCATGTCTTTCTTCTTGAGGAAGGCGCTATAAAGTTGGATGAGGTTATAGGCATCCGCGGTCGCGTCGTGGGCCTTGCCCGATAGCTTGACGTCGAATGCTTTGCAGGCGTTGGTTAAGGATAAAGGTTGTCCGGATTCGCTGGTGATGTAGTTCTTGAGGAACTCCTCATAGTCGAACGTGCGATGGCTCACGAATCTGGCGAGCTGGTAATCGCAGTCCATGGAGTTCTCGGCACTGGCCATGAAGATGCGGGCGTCTTGGCTGCCATAGGAGACGAAAAGGCATTTTTTAAAGTCACGTCCCACGTATTTCTGCAAAGCCTTCTGGACCTCACGGAAGGAAATGCCCTTCTCGGCGAGAAGCTTATCGGTGATGCCGGTGAGCTGAGAAACGACTTCGCCGACCCTGCCCTTTGGGCGGACAAAGGCGGAATAGGGCTTGAAAACCTTTTTGATGGTGTAGTCGTCTTTGAGCGTTACTTTAAAGGCTCCGATGGCAGTCATCTCATGGGAGAACTGCGTAGCCTCAAGGTCTAGGAAGACTAGGACCTTGCGGTCTTTGATGATTTTCTCTAATGATTTCACGGGGCAATTCTACCACGTAAGGGCTCCTTTCTTTGCCCTTTGTTTTCAAAGTTATGAAAGAAGTTGCAAACATCGGGTTGGCTTTCGTTGAAGTGGCGCTCTCGTTTGTATAAAATACAAAGCAGGAGTTTTCCTATGGACGATAAGACGATTAGCCTAAACGCGAAGCAAATCTTGGCCAAGACCTTTACCCCACATGGCAATGGCTATGACCCGGTGGAAGTCGACGCGTTCCTCGATCAGATCATCCATGACTATCAGGCGTTCGAGAGGTATTACCAAGAGTCGCATGGCTACACGGTGGACCTCGAGACCCAGCTCCGACAGGCGAAGGAGAAGATTAATTCTCTTGAAGTTGAAAACGCTGGCTATAAGTCCCGCTTAAAGGGCGTGAAGGATACCGATCAGGTAACCTCCACCAACATCGACCTTCTCACGAGAATGAGAAAGCTCGAGACGGAGCTTTATCGCCACGGGATCGACCCCAACACGATTAAGTAATCATTCGCAACAATAAATATCCGACCCAGACGACTGCTGCCGAAAGGTAGAGGAAAGTCCATGCTCGCACAGCCTGTGATGGCTGTAGTGTTTGCGCCAGGCCAATCAATAAGCCTGGGTACGCGGGAGCGCGTAACGGCGGAGGAACGTCTCACGTAGACGGGAATCCCTAAGGTGCCACAGAGACGAGCTTGATGGCGACATCAAGATGAAACGCGGCAAACCCCACAAGCGAGAAACCCAAATTTGGTAGGGGAAGCGTCCAATCCGAATCGAAGGAAAGGACGCCAGGTCAGCCTGAGATAAATTGTCGTCCTCGACATAACATGGCTTATAGGGTCGGATACTCATTTGCTTCTAATACCTTGAAAGGCGTAGATATGAAAATTAACACCCCAACGAAGATCACGATCACCCGCATCGTTCTTGTTGTCGCCCTTTTGGTTTACCTTGGCGTCTGCGCGATCTTTAGCTATGCGGGCAACCTCGGCCCGACTTATCTTGGAAATTCCTCGATCACCGTCGTTGGCCTAATCTCCGCCATCGCCTTCATTGTGGCCTCCGCCACCGATGCCCTTGATGGCTACCTCGCCAGAAAGAACAACCAGGTCACCGACCTTGGCAAATTCCTTGACCCGATCGCTGATAAGATGCTCGTCAACTCGATGCTCATCTTCTTCGCTTTCCCCTGGTCCTTCACCGGCGGATACGTCAGGATTCCGGTCTTCTGCGTCATCTTGATGGTTCTCCGCGACCTCGTCGTCGATACCCTTCGCTTCGTTGCCGCCAGCAAAAATGAAGTCATTGCCGCCAATATCTTTGGCAAACTCAAGACGATCTTCCAGATGGTCGCTCTTCCCTTCATCATGCTCAACGACTTCCCGTTCTCTTACTTCGATTCTTCTTGGCCGATGTGGGTTCGCCCGTCTTTGATCCTAGTCTATCTAGCCACCGCGATGTCCCTACTCTCCGGCATCATCTACGTCATCCAGAACGCCCATGTCCTCAAAGATAAAAAAGACGAGGTGAAGACCGATGCTGAATGAAGCAGCGGAATTGCTTGAGACCCTAAAAGCCAGCGGCAAGACCCTTGCCTCCGGCGAATCTTTGACCGCGGGATTATTCGGCGCCCGCATCTGCGAAGTCCCCGGCGCCAGCGCCGTCTACCTCGGTGGCGTGATCTCCTATCACCCCTCCGTCAAAGAGAAGCTGCTTAACGTTAAGGAATCCACGATAAACAGGTATTCCGTCGTCTCCTCTGAGGTGGCTGCGGAAATGGCCATCGGCTGTCAGCGTGCCACCGGGGCGGATATCGCCATCTCCTGCACCGGCAATGCCGGCCCTAGCGTTGAGCCGGGCGGCAAACCCGTTGGCTGCGTCTTCTTAGGCCTAGCCTATGGCGGAAATGTCTGGACCGTTCCTCTTCAACTATCGGGAGATAGGAACGAGATCCGTGAGAAAACGGTGCTGGCGATGATTCGCTTCATCGCCTCCTTGTTCCCGAAAACGGAAGTAAGGGGATAATAATTTTTTGAAATTTAGTGGCCGATTTAAAAATTGGACCCCTATAAGAAGATGGAGGTAACTTCATATGGCAAAAACAGAAACCAATGCCAAAGACGTCAAAACAGCGGCCCTCGATGAGGCCCTAAAAACCATCGAAAAGCAATTCGGCAAAGGCGCGGTCATGCGCCTAGGCGAAGCCGCCCACGTCAATGTGGACGTCATCCCGTCCGGCTCCATCTTTCTTGATGAGGCTCTCGGCGTCGGCGGATATCCAAAGGGCAGAATCGTTGAAATCTTCGGTCCGGAATCCTCTGGTAAGACCACCCTTGCCCTCGAAGCAATCGCCCAGGCCCAGAAGAAAGGCGGACGCGCCGCCTTCATCGATGCCGAACACGCCATCGACCCGGAATACGCCGCCAAACTAGGCGTCGATATCGATGAGCTCATCCTTTCTCAGCCGGACTCCGGAGAACAGGCCTTAGAGATCGCTGAGATGCTGGCCGCCTCTGGCGCTATCGACATCATCGTCGTCGACTCCGTCGCTGCGCTAGTCCCGCAGGCAGAGCTCGATGGCATGATGAGCGACAATCAGGTTGGCCTGCAGGCTCGACTCATGTCCAAGGGCATGAGAAAGATCGCCGGCATCCTCAGCAAGACCGGAACCGTCGTCATCTTCATCAACCAGATCCGTGAGAAGGTTGGCGTTATCTACGGCAACCCCGAAACCACCACCGGTGGCCGCGCGCTTAAGTTCTACGCCTCTATCCGCATCGATATCCGTAGGGCGGAAGCCATCAAAAACGGCAACGAGATCATTGGCAACACCGTTAAGGTTAAGATCGTTAAGAACAAGGTCGCGCCCCCGTTCCGTAACTGCGTCATCGAGATGATCTACGGCGAAGGCATCTCCAAGTATGGCGAGATCATGGACCTCGGCGAGAAGTTCGGCCTCCTCACCAAGACCGGCAGCTGGTATGCCCTCGACGGCAACAAAATCGGCAATGGCCGCGATGCCACCCGTTCCTACTTGCTGGAGCACCCGGAAGTCGCCGACGAACTCGAGAAGAAGATTCGCGAGAAGATGGCCGAGTCGAAGCCCGATTCCAGCGAAGATTAATAAAAAAGAATCAATGGTTTGGCAATGCTGAACCATTTTCTTTTTTCCTTTTTTCGCCCTTTTCCGATACACGTCCCCGTTGTTTGTCAAAATATAAAAGAAAGCGCTATCTTTCTTCGGCAACTGCGCCTATCCCTTTCTTTGTTTCCTTGCTAGAATAAGCACGTACCTCAAAGTACTTCCCCGCGTTCTCGTAAGGGCAAATCCTAATTGCCGCAAGGCTTAAGATATTCCATATAAAAAGTTGTGGTAATCATCTTTTCGATGAATTCGGGAAAGTTCATTTTGGTTTCATTACATATACATTAAGGAGAATCTACTATGTATACCCTCATGGACCTAGGTGGGGTGATTGGAATTGCCGCGGCCTCCGCCGCTGTTGCTGCTCTTATCACTTTCCTCCTCGTTTACTTCATTGGCAAATCCAAAGCCCAGAACGCCAGCAAGTCCGCCGAACAGGTCATCCGCGACGCCAAAGTCAAAGCTGAGCACATCGTCAAAGACGCTCAGCTTGAGGCCAAGCAGAATGCCTTCGAAGCCCGCCAGCAAGCCGAGAACGACATCCGCTCCCGCAAAGGCGAACTCGCTGCCGAAGAGCAGAAGCTCACCCTCCGCGAACAGGCCATCGATCAGCGCGACGCCGCTTTGATCAGCAAAGAGAACAACCTCGACCGCAAGTCCGAGCAACTCGATGCTTCCATCGCTTCCTACAAGAAGAGGCAGGAAGAGCTCGACGCCAAGATTGACGGCATTCTCAAAGAGCTTGAGAAAGTCGCCGGCATGTCCACCCAGGAAGCCCATGATGAGATCATGGCCAGGGTGGAATCCAAGATGAGCATGGAAATTGCTCAATACATCAAAAACGCAGAAGACGAAGCGAAGGCCACCGCCCAGGAAAAGGCCGTTGACCTCCTCGCCCTCGCCTGCCAGAAATATGCTCAGGACGTCGCCACCGAGCGCACCGTCTCCGTCGTCGCTCTTCCCAGCGATGAGATGAAGGGCCGCATCATCGGCCGCGAAGGACGCAACATCAAGGTCCTCGAAGCCGAGCTTGGCGTCGATCTCGTCATCGACGACACCCCGGAAGTCATCACTGTTTCCTGCTTCGATCCGATCCGCCGCGAAATCGCCCGCCGCGCCCTTGAGTATCTAGTCAAGGACGGCCGCATCCAGCCGGGCCGCATCGAAGAAGTCGTTGCCAAATGCAAGAAAGAAGTTGAGGAGTCCACTCAGAAGTATGGCGAAGAAGCCTGCTTCAAACTCGGCCTCCCGAAGATCAACAAAGAACTTTGCAACTACATTGGCAGACTCCACTACAGAACCTCCTATGGCCAAAACCAGCTCGAGCACTCCATGGAAGTTGCTTACCTCACCGGTATCATGGCTGGCGAACTCGGACTCGATGTCAATCTAGCCCGCCGCGCCGGTCTTCTCCACGATCTTGGCAAATCCGTCGACTTCGAGCAGGAAGGCAGCCACGTCGAACTCGGCGCTCAGCTCGCCAAGAAGTATGGCGAGAACGAAGTCGTCGTCAATGCCATCGAATCCCACCACGGTGATGTCCCGGCCCGTTCCGTCATCGCTTATCTCGTCGCCGCTTCTGACACCTTGTCTGCCGCTCGTCCGGGCGCAAGAAGCGAGACCCTCGAGACCTACGTCAAACGCATCGAAGCCCTCGAAACCCTTGCTAAGGGATTCGACGGCGTCCAGCAGGCCTATGCTATGCAGTCTGGCCGTGAGATCCGCGTCATGGTCATCCCTGAGAAGGTCAGCGATGCCGAAGCCATCGTCATGGCTCAGCAGATGAAAGACAAAATCGAAAAGGAGCTTACTTACCCGGGACAGATCAAGGTTTCCGTCATTCGCGAATATCGCGCCACGGAAACGGCGAAGTAATCCATGAGGGTATTGTTCTTCGGAGATATCGTCGGGCATGTCGGATTAACCGCCGTGTCCGGCGTTTTGGCATCTATAAAGGAAAAACTTCACGTCGATTTTGTTATCGCCAATGGCGAAAACGTGTCGAAAGGGAAGGGCCTTCTCTATAAAGACTATGCCGAATTAGCCCAATTTGCCGATGCCATTACGCTAGGCAATCATTACCACAGCAAAGACGCGATTGATGGCTACATCAAATATGCGGATAAGCTCGTTCGCCCCCTTAATCTGCTCCATTACGAGAAGGGCGAAGGCAGCCGTGTCTTCGAATGCAAAGGCGTGAAGATCCGCGTCACCAATATCCTGGCTGAGGCCTTCATGAATGAAGCCGTCAAAAAGCCAATCGATACGCTCGATAAACTGGTCTCTGACTGCGAAGAGGCGATTCATATCGTCGACTTCCATGGCGAGTCCAGCAGCGAAAAGCAGATTTTTGGATTCATGTTCGATGGACTCGTTAGCGCCGTCATCGGCACCCACACCCACGTGCAGACCGCAGATGCGAGAATCCTAGAAAAGGGCACCGCCTATATGACCGATGTCGGTTATTGCGGCGCCTATGATACGGTCATCGGATTCGATAAGGATTCGGTTATCGACAAAATCGTTTATGATGCTGGCAGGATCTATGTCCCCACCGAGGCCCCTACCTGCGTGAATTGCCTATTGCTGGACATCGACGAGAAGGACGGATCGGTCACTTATCTACGTCCCTACTATTTCATCAACGGAAAGGAAAGAAACTATGGCGAGAGTTATCTTTAAATCGGTTCCCGATATGTCCAAAGCGAGAAATCGTCTTGAGAAGCCAAAGACTATCCGCGACGATGTTTTCGTCCCGGAAAACGTGAAGAAATTCGCGGAGGGCAGAAGCTATTTCGTCCACACCTACGGCTGCCAAGGCAACGTCCGTGACGAAGAGGTCATGGGCGGCTATTTCGAGAAGGCCGGCTTCACCAAAGCCGCGTCTGAAGAAGAGGCTGACCTAGTCATCATCAATACCTGCGCCGTCAGAGAGAACGCTGAAGAGAAGATCTACGGCGAAATCGGCAAGTTCAAGAAGAAGCACCAGGCTGACAAGAACTTCACCCTCGGCGTCTGCGGGTGCATGATGCAGGAAGAGAACGCCGCTAAGAAGATCATGGAGAGCTATCCCTACGTGAATCTCATCTTCGGCACCCATAACATCCCGAACATCCTCAATCTCCTTAGTGAGCATTTGGATAAGAAAAAGGACCTCGTCGACGTCGTTTCCTTCGCGGGCAACATCACCGAGAACCTCCCCTCCACCCGTCTAGATAAGTATAAGGCTTTCGTCAACATCACCTATGGCTGCGATAAGTTCTGCACCTATTGCATCGTCCCCTATACCCGCGGCAGAGAAAGATCCCGTGCCAAGGAAGACGTCCTCGCCGAGTGCAAACAGCTCGTGGAAGAGGGTTATCAGGAAATCACCCTTTTGGGCCAGAACGTCAACTCCTATGGCAAGGACTTCCATGATGGAACCAGCTTTGCCACCATCCTTGAGGAAGTCGCGAAGCTTGGCATCCCACGCCTCCGCTTCATGACCAGCCACCCCTGGGACTTCTCCGATGAGATGCTAGACGTCATCGCCAAGTATCCCAACATCATGAAATGCATCCACCTTCCCGTCCAAAGCGGCTCCACCTCCATGCTCCGCCGCATGGGAAGAAGATACACCCGTGAGTCTTATCTCGACCTCGTTAACCGCATCAGGACCAAGATTCCCGGCTGCGCTTTGACCACCGATATCATCGTCGGCTTCCCCAATGAGACCGATGAGGAATTCGAAGACACCCTCTCCTTATGCGAGGATGTCAAATACGATGCCGCCTTCACCTTTATCTATTCCCCGCGCAAAGGCACCCCTGCCGCCGCGATGGAGGATAACGTCTCCGAGCAGAAGAAGCATGAGCGCTTCGACCGCCTGCTCAAAGTCGTGGAAGCGGGTGTTGTGTTCCACTCTTCCTTGATGGTTGGCAAGACCTATGACGTCTTGGTCGATGGCCCGTCAAAGAAGGACCCGGAAGTCCTTTCCGGCTACACCGAATCCAATAAGCTCATTAATTTCAGAGGTCCCGCCTCCCTTAAGGGAACCATCGTTAAGGTCAAGGTCACCGAAGACCATGCCTTCTCGATGATTGGCGAATTGGCATAAGAGCATGGATGAAAACGACCCTGTGATCCTCGCCGCCAAGGAAGTGGCGGAAGCTCTTAGCGAGGAACCCGCGGCTAAGTATTTCCTCCTCGCTGCCAAAGCGATGGAGGAAGATGAATCCGTCAAAGCCCTTCATGATGGCATCGAGGCCGCCCAAAAGGCCATGATGCAGGCGGCCGAACATCAAGATGACGCCGCCTTCATCCAAGCGAAAAAGCGATATAACGCCCTAGCCGAGGAATTCTCCTCCCACCCCGTGGTGAAGAATTTCGTAACCGCCATTGAGGAGTTGACCCCGCTTCTAGAGGAAGTAGAGTATAAGCTGCAATGATCATCGTAATCACCGGAGCCACGGGAAGCGGCAAAAGCAAATTAGCCATCTCCTTAGCCAAGAAGCTTGGAGCAGGCATCGTGAATGCGGATGCTTTTCAAGTCTACCAGGAGCTAGGCATCGCCACGGCGAAGCCTACGCCGGAAATGATGATGGAGGCCCCGCATTTTCTTTTTGACTTCATCCCGCTAAGCGAATCCTATAACGTCAGCGAGTACCAGAAAGACCTCCGCTCCACCATCGCGACCCTTCAGGAGGCGGGCAAGCCTATCATCATCGCCGGCGGAACTGGCCTATATATCCGCGCCGGGCTTTTCGACTATAACTTCGAAAAGACCCCGCATGTGGATATGTCTGAATACGAAGCCCTCGATGATGAGGCGCTTCATGCCAAGCTTATGGAAATCGATCCCAGAAGCGCGAATTCGATTCACCCACATAACCGCCGTCGCGTCTTGCGCGCCATCGAGATCTTCCTAGCCACCGGCCATACCAAGTCCTCGATGATCGAAGAGCAGGAGCATAAGCCCATCTACGACGACGTCATTTTCTTTGGCCTAAAAGCCGAAAGGGAACAGCTTTATGAGCGCGTGAACGCCCGCGTCGAGCAGATGTTTAAAGAAGGGCTCGTCGAAGAGGATAGGCGCCTGGTGGAGAAATATGGCCGCGATGTCGGCGCCTTCCAAGCCATCGGCGTGAAGGAGATGTTCCCTTATTTCGATGGGAAAGAAAGCCTTGAGCACTGCAAGGAGCTCATCAAGAAGAACACCAGGAACTACGTGAAGCGTCAGGACACGTTCTTCCGCCACCAGTTCTCCATCAAATGGATCAAGGATGAGAATGATATCCTCAATTACCTTTCTTCCCTTGAAAGATAGGTTGCCTGAATTAAACTATCTATAAACTCTTTTTCACACGGAGGTATTGTCATGTCTCTTTTGAAAATCACCGAAATTGCCAAGGCTGCCGGCATCCCCGAAGAGGATCTGGAGCCCTATGGCAAATACAAGGCCAAGATCGATAATGCCTTGTACGAAAAACTGAAGGATAAGCCTAACGGCAAGCTTGTGTTGGTCACCGCCATCACCCCGACGAAAGCCGGCGAAGGCAAGACCACGACCACCATCGCCCTCACCGAGGGGTTCGGCAAGATCAAGCAGCCGGCTTTGGCCTGCCTTCGCGAGCCATCCCTTGGCCCTGTTTTCGGCATCAAGGGCGGCGCTACCGGCGGCGGAGCTGCCTCCATTGGTCCGGGAGAAGATATCAATCTCCATTTCACTGGGGACATGCATGCGTTAACTTCCGCCAATAACCTCATCTCTGCGATTATCGATAACTCCATCTATCAAGGTAACCCTCTCAACATCGATCCCACTAGAGTCGTCTGGAAGAGAGCGATGGATATGAATGACCGCGCCTTGCGCAACATCACCGTTGGCCAAAAAGATGCCAAAGGCACGCCGCGTGAGGATGGCTTCGTCATCACCGTCGCTTCCGAGATGATGGCGATCCTTTGCCTCGCCACCTCCGAAAGTGATTTCCTCGCCAGGATTTCCCGCATCATCGTCGCCTATACCTATGAAGGCAAGCCGGTGACCGTGAAAGACCTAAAGATCACCCATGCCATCATGAAGCTCATGAGGGAAGCCCTTAAGCCGAACCTTGTGCAGACGCTGGAGAATAACCCCGTCCTCGTCCATGGCGGACCTTTTGCTAATATCGCCCATGGCTGCAATTCCATTCTGGCGACTCGCCTTGCCCTTAAGCTTGCTCCGATCGTAGTCACCGAAGCGGGATTCGGCAGCGACCTCGGCGCCGAGAAGTTCCTCGATATCAAATGCCGTGTCGCCGGATTTACTCCGGATGCCGTCGTCATGGTCGCGACCATCCGCGCGCTGAAGATGCATGGTGGCCAGGCTTATGAAGATTTAAGAAACGAAGACGTGGAAGCGCTAAAGAAGGGGATGCCTAACCTAGAGGCCCATCTTTCCAGCATCCGCAACTTCGGCGTTCCCTTCATCGTTGCCATCAACCATTTCGATTCCGACTCCCCAAAGGAGATTGCCTTCCTTGAGAAGTGGTGTGAGGAAAGGGGGTATCGCTATTCCTTCCTCGATGGTTTCCTAAAAGGTGGCGAGGGCGCAACCGATCTCGCCTATAAGGTCCAGGCTCTCCTTAAGGAAGAAGCCTCCCATTACAAGCCGATCTATGAATTGGATTGGCCGCTAAAGAAGAAGATCGAGACCATCGCCAAGACCGTTTATGGCGCTGGCGAAGTCGTCTATAGCGAGAAAGCCGAGAAGCAGCTTACGGAATATGAGAAGCTCGGCTTCGGCAATGCCTATATCTGCATGGCCAAAACCCCTGCCTCTCTTACCGATGACGCCAAGGTTCTCGGTGCCCCGAAAGGATTCACCATCACGATTCGCGAAGCCAACCTCAGCGCTGGCGCGAATTTCGTCATCCCGCTTACCGGTTCTATTCTCACGATGCCAGGACTTCCGAAGGTCCCGGCCGCCGTGAAGATGGAAGGAGAGCCCTGGTGAGCGTCGTTTTGCCCATAAAACTCTACGACGAGGTGGAGATGAGGAAGCCTCATCCCTGTTCCGCTCGCAGCAAAAGGTTCCAGATACTCCGCGTCGGCGCGGATGTGAAGATCCTCTGCCTCGGCTGCGGCAACGTCATGATGCTAGACCGCGACGCCTTCAACAATAAGGTGAAGCGCGTCATCGAACATCACGACGAAATCATCTTCGAAGCCAAGAAGTAGACCAAATCGAAATTGACCCCCTAATAGAAAGTAGGAGGTCTTTTCGTTTGGCTAATCTTTCCTGCAAAGGCATCGCCTTATCCTATGGCGGGCAATCTGTGCTTAACGGGGTGTCGTTTTCCTTTCCTTCTTCTGGGCTTGTCTCAATATTTGGAAAATCAGGGTGTGGCAAAAGCTCATTGCTTCATATTCTGGAGACGTTGGAGAAGCCTAATCGCGGCGAGGTCTTCTATGATGGCCTATCCGTTTATCATCAAAGCGCCTCCTATAGGCGAAATCTAAGAAGGAAGGAGTTTGGCATCGTCTTTCAGCATTATGACCTGCTGGAGGACTTTGATTGCCTTTATAACGTCACATTGCCCTTGTTGCTTTTAGGCTATTCCAAAAAGAAGGCGGAGAAAGAGGCGAGGAAGCTATTCTCCACCTTTCTGATGGAACCGTTTTTGCATAAGAAGGTGAAGAACCTATCGGGAGGAGAGAAGCAGAGGATTGCACTGCTTCGTTGCTTCATCAAAAAGCCTTCCGTGATATTCGCGGACGAGCCTACCGGGGCGCTTGATCCAAGCAATGGCCTTTTGGTGATGAAGATGCTTTCCTCCTATAGCAAGAAAAGCCTCGTACTCCTCGTTTCCCATAACAAAGAGCTTGTGGATGCTTTCTCCTCAATCGTCATTCACCTACAAGAAGGAAAGATCAGTGATGTGGAAAAGAAAGGGGGCATACCTTTAAAAATAAGCGAGCAAAAGCCTTCCTTCCCCTATAAGCGGACATACCTCTTCACTCTTTTGCGGAGAAACCTTCGCGACGACTATAAAAGGAATATCTTCTGCTTCCTTTCTGGCATCTTGGGCTTTTCCTCCTTTCTACTCTCTATCGGATACCTTTCTTCCAATGGGCCCTCTCTTAATGAAGAGATGCGACATTCCTTGGAATATAACTACGCCTATCTTTCTAGAAACGAATCCCTTTCTTTGGGCCAGGGGCCGCTAAGGCTCACCAAGTCATTCCGTCCCACCTTGGAACAATGCCGTTCCCTTTTCCAAGAGGAAGAGGTGGAAATCTATGATGACCTCTCTTATTTCCTTCCCTTCTCTAGCGGGGTCTCTATCTCAAGCAAGAACATCGCCGCGAGTGTCTTGCCTTGCTTCCTAGACATAAATAAACAAAGTGATGAAAGGCTTACCGGCACATATCTGCCTAGCTTCGATTTAGGCGTTTGCTACGTGAACTCGGCGTTTCTAGAAGTAGCCCCTTCGTTATCTTTGGGCGAGATCATAGACGTGAATAGCGAAATTGAGGTCACCCATTTCGGAGTGGCGGATAAGGTTAGCCTAAGCCTTAACTTGAAAGTCGTGGGCATCTATAAGGAGTTTAGCTTCCTCAATACCCCAAAAGTCTATTACTCATACTTGGCCTTGGAGAAGGAGCTCTCTGGAATCTATTTGGAGAACATCGGAACTCGATATGGAGAAAGCGTCTCCGCCTTAGATTACTTGCGCCTGGTGAGCGATGATGACCCCGCGTCTAGATTCGATAGGATAGTCGTAGCTAGGGGAGCGGAAAGAATCGAGAAAATCTTCGATATTGCCAAGAAAAGCGATAATTACTCGTTAACGAGCTTTCCCAATACGGCGAAGACTTCCTTCGCCTCGTTATCGGAAGCCTTCTCCATGTGCCTGCTTTACCTTCTAGGCATCTCTAGCCTTTGCTTATTTCTCTTGCTTGGCCTCAATGGCTATGCCGGGCTTATGAAAAGGAAAAAGGAAGTGGCGATTCTTGGAGCCTTAGGAGGAAATAACGGGGACATGGTTTTGCTATTTTGCTTAGAAAGCGCTCTTATCTGCATGGGGTCCGCCTTGATTGCCGCGGTGATTTCGCCATTGCTTTCCCGCTTGGCGAGCAACCTGCTGGAATCGCGATTTGGACTAGCTCGTTTATTCGCCTTGCCAACGGGGCAAATATTTGGTGTAAAGGGTTTGCTTTGGTATCTCCTTTTTGGCTTTGCTTTGATTTCTTCCCTCCTGCCAAGTTTTAGCAGCGTCTATGCCTTAAGGCTATTTTCCCTTGCCAAGGAGCTTTCTGAAGAATGAGCAAGGTCATCGTTAGGAACCTTCTTGTCCGCTTCGGGAGGGATAAGGCTTTGGACAACGTGAATCTCACTTTGCCCGAGAAGGGGCTGATCGCGATTGTTGGACCTTCGGGATGCGGCAAATCCACTCTGCTGAATGCCCTAAGCGGAATCATAAGGCAATATCGAGGCTCCATCACCTTGCTCGGACATTCTTTGCCAATGGAAGATGAAGAATCATTGCGAGAGCTTCGCCTTTATTGCATGGGCTATGTTCAGCAGGACTTTTCCTTGCTGGAGCTAGAGACTGTTTTCGATAACGTCTATTACCCGCTTGATGCGGTCTCTAAGTCGAATGGCAAACAGAAGAAGCGAAGGGTAAATGACCTTCTTCGCTTCGTTGGGATGGAAAAGTTGTCTAAGAAAAGAGGGAAGGAGCTTTCGGGTGGTGAGAAGCAAAGGGTCGCGATAGCAAGGGCGTTGGTCAATGATCCCTCCATTCTTCTTGCCGATGAGCCAACGGGGGCTTTGGATGGGAAAAATGCCAAAACGGTATTCAATTTGCTTTCTCTCATCTCCAAGAAAAAGCTCGTGATTTTGGTGACGCATGATGAAGCTTCCGCCTACGAATACGCAGACCGTATCGTGAGGATGGATAACGGAAAAGTCATCGAGGAAATCGATAGTCCGCAGCAGAAGAAAAATGGCAGCCTAGAGACGCTTCGCCTTACTCGCGACAAAACCTCTCCTAGCCTAAGCCTTCCTTGCTGCTTTAAGCATGCTCGCCATCTCATTAAAGGAAGGAGGCTAAGAAGCTTAATCTCGGATTCCGTCCTCACCCTGGGTCTACTTAGCGTCGGCCTAGCAAGTTACGCGACCTTTTCATTAAAGGGGCAGATCTCCTCTTCCTTCAATGCTTTGGTGGATTCCCATTGCCTTTATCTTGGCCCCAAATCACCCCCGTCATCTTCTTATTCCGACTTAAAAAGCATGAAGCTGGAGGATGCTTTGCTTCTACAAGATTCCTTTCCGGAGGCGATAGAAGAAGTAGGCGTAGACCTGCATATGGACTATGAGAGATTCTTCTCTTCCGGAGATACCTTTGCCTTGAAGAAAGGGGCAAGCAACGTCTCCTTGCCTTATTTCTCTTCCAGGAGTATCAATGAGTTCATTCCATTGAAGAACGAAGAGGTGTATCCGTCTTTCCCTTCCGCAATGGGGGTCACCGACGTGGTCCTCGGCCTCCCTTATGCGGATATGGTTAGGCTATGTAACGCCTTATCGCTAAAACCCTCCTTCCCCAATCTTGGGGATTATCTAGATGGCTCTGGCCTATATTGCTATCTCGCCAATGAGGATATGGAGTTTGAGAATGAGGAGTTCTTTGACGTCTATGGGGTGACCCAAACAGAGCTGCCTTGCTTCCTCCACGCCGATCCCCTTTGGAACCACAGGTTCTTTGTCGACCGCCTCCATTTCCGCCCTGCCGATAATGGGACGGAGCCTAATCCCCAATACGTTTTTGAGATCCCCTACTTCAAGATTAAGGATGCGGATAGTTTCCTGCAGGCGATTAAAGGCGAGAAGAAGTGCTCAGACGTGATTCTGGATTATGCCTCTTCTTTCTATCTGCCCACATTGTGGAAAGAAAAAGATGAACGCCTTTCTCGCTTTTATGCTTACTCAGGGGTTAAGCATGGCCTTAGCCTAGGGAAAATCGACGAGGTAAGCTCGTCATTGCCCCATATCTCCGGAAGGCTGCCTATCGCAGACATCGGCTATTTCGCCACCTCTGGATCAATGGTCTATGGATTCTCATCCAGCTTCTTTTTGTGCAAAGAGAAGGAGAAAGCTCTGGAGATAGGAGAAGAGCTTTCCTATATGCCAAGGGATAAGGCGGACCTGCCCTTATCCTCCGTTGATGGAGTGCTTTCTGGCTCTATTTCTTCTCTGGGCGGAGGCGTTCGGTTAAGCGGGGATATCTCCAACCTCTTGCATGGACGCGCACCAGAGAAATTAGAGGAAGTGGCAATCTCAAGCTCCTTAGCCAAAAAATGGGGTAACCCCAACTCTATTTTCGTCGCGGCAGAGGTCGCGAGGGAAAATGGAACCGATACGGTTAGCCGCAAGTTCTCCTATGCAAAGCTTCGCGTCACTGGGATAAAGGAAGACGCCGCGGATACTCTTTTTGTGAAGAAGGATTGGACCATTGATTTCTACCTAGGGGTCCTCCATGCTTCCGGCTTCTACCTCGTCCCTACAAGCTGCCTTCTTTATTTCCCTTCGAAAGCGGAAGCGGCAAGGGCAAAAGAGGTGCTTCTTCGCGACTTCCCTGATGTAGAAACGTATTTTCCCTCAGAAGAAGTGGAGGCGAGCATCGGCGATACCTCCGATTATATCGGACAGGTGCTTTTTGCCTTCTCTTCCGTTGCCCTATCGAGCTGCCTTGTTCTGTTTTTGCTGATCCTTGAGATCACCGTGGAGGAAGGAAAGAAGGAGAGGGAGACCTTGGTGAAGATCGGCATGCCCTCTTCTAGCATCGCAAGGCTGTTTGATTGCTATCTCCTTTTGGGACTAGGGAAAGCGACTGCCATCTCCTTAGGGGCAATGGTCATCATCGAAATGCTTTTGGGACAAAGGATAAACGGCATGTTCGCAAACGCATCAACCATTACTCTTTCGCCATATCCGTATGCTTTTCTGCTGGGAATTTTTGTGCTCTATTACCTAATCGGAATGATTTATATCCGACGAAAAATAGGACAAAAAAGTGAAAAAACACCGCTCGCACCGAAAAAATATCCCCAGGACATTTCGTGAAAACAAAGTGAACGTTATTTTCGTAATCGTGAAACGATGCTTTTTTTCCTTTGCGTTTGGGAGTAACATATTGGACGGTTTTATAGACGACGCTGAATACGATTTCGTTTTAGGTTGTTTGTTCTAGTACCAGGAAGGTTAGGAGTCTCATGAAGGGAACAATCAAAATGTTCAACAAGGAGAAGGGCTACGGATTTATTCGCGCTGAAGACAACCGTGACTACTTCTTCCACTATTCGGCCCTCGTCATGGACGACTACAAGACCGCTGAAAAAGGCGAGAATGTAGAGTTCGATGTCGAAGAGTCGGATCGTGGCCCGCGCGCTGCGAACGTTAAGAAGATCGCCTAAGTTATTAGGGTTAACTTCTTGAGCCCCACCAATGTGAGGCTTTTTTGTTTCCTTGCGCGTATATAGGCGCATTATGCGCTAGTAGGTTAAGAGCAAACGGAGTAGAATAGGCGCGCTCATAAGAGGGAAAGAAACACCAATGTCATTGAAAGCAGGAATCGTCGGTTTGCCAAACGTTGGCAAATCCACATTGTTCAACGCTATTACCAATAGCCATGTCGAAGCGGCCAATTACCCCTTCGCAACCATTAAGCCGAATACCGGCATCGTCACCGTTCCCGACGATCGACTCGACTTCCTCTGCGATATGTTCCACCCGGGTAAGCGCGTCCCTGCTACCTTCGAGTTCTTCGATATCGCCGGCCTAGTCAAAGGCGCGTCCAAAGGCGAAGGCCTTGGCAACCAGTTCCTTGGCGCCATCCGCGAATGCGACGCCATCTGCGAAGTCGTCCGCTGCTTCGAATCAAGCGAAATCATCCATGTCGATAACTCCGTCGACCCGGCCCGCGACATCGAGACCATCGATCTCGAGCTCGCCATGGCCGACCTCGACACCGTCAATAACCGCATCGCCAAGCAGGGCGTCAAAGCCCGCATCGCCCACGATAAGGAAGCCATGTATGAAATGGCCATCCTTGAGCCGCTTCAGAAGATCCTCTCCGATGGTCAGCCGGCAAGGCTTTGCAAGGACCTAAGCCCTGAGCAGCTTGCCTATGCGAAGAAGAATTTCTTTCTCCTAACCCTTAAGCCGATTATCTATGTCGCCAATGTCTCCGCCGATGACTATGCCGACATCGAAAGCTGCAAGCATTACCTAACCGTCAAGGAAATCGCCGCCGCCCAGGGCGCCCAGTGCATCCCGGTCTCCTGCGAAATCGAATATGAGATCTCCCAGATCGATAACCCCGCCGACAGAAAGGACTTCCTTGAGTCCATGGGCGCCACCGAATCTGGCCTTGATAAGCTCGTCAAAGCTTCCTATAAGCTCCTCAACCTATCCACCTTCTTCACCTGCGGTAGCGATGAATGCCGCGCCTGGACTTTCCGCAATGGCATGACCGCCCCCGAATGCGCGGGCCTCATCCACACCGATTTCCAGAAGGGCTTCATCAAAGCCGAAATCTACAGCTTCGAGGATTTGAAGAAGTACGGAAGCGAGTCTGCGGTCAAGGAGGCCGGCAGGCTTCGCATGGAAGGCAAAGATTACGTCATGAAAGACGGCGACTGCGTCTTCTTCCGCTTCAACGTATGAGCTTCCGCATCGGATTCGGCGAGGACATCCACGTCTTCGCAAGCGGCCGCAAGCTTGTTCTTGGCACCGTCACGGTTCCTGGACACGATGGGCTGCTAGGGCATAGCGACGCCGACGTCGTCCTCCACGCGCTAAGCGATGCGCTTCTAGGCGCCATCGCCGCCGGGGACATCGGCCATCTCTTCCCGGATAACGATCCCACCACCGAAGGCATCGACTCCTCCCTCATCCTCAAGGCATGCTTCGCTAAAGTGAAGGAGAAGGGGTACGCCTTAGGCAACGCAGATATCCACATCGTTGCGGAATCCCCGAGATTAGCCCCGTATATCGACGCGATGAGACAAGGGATTGCCTCGTTGCTGGAAACGGATATCGAAAACATCGGCATCACCTCCGGCACCAATGAAAAACTAGACGACTTAGGTCGAGGCTTGGGAATCAAGGCCACGGCGGTCGTGCTTCTAGAAAGGAAATAACATGACTAACGAAGAACTCCTAAAAGACGTTGTCTTGAAAGCCTTCGCCGCCCTTGGCGTGACTCTCACCGACACCGACATCGTCATCGAGCGTTCTAGAGATACCGCCCACGGCGATTTCGCGACCAACGCCGCCATGAAATTCTGCAAGAAGGTTGGCATGAATCCGCGTGACCTCGCGAACAAGCTAATCGAGAATATGCACTGCGACTCCCTTGAGAAAGTCGAGATCGCAGGCCCGGGCTTCATCAATTTCTTCATGAAGAAGGATGCCCTCGCCGGCATCATCGCCAAAGTCCTCGAGGCCGGCGATAACTACGGCCACCTCCCCGCCAAGGGAAAGAAGATCGACGTTGAATACGTCTCTGCCAACCCCACTGGCGACCTCCACCTTGGCCACACCCGCTGCGCCGCCATCGGCGATGCGATCGCCAAGATCCTCATGGCCGCTGGCTATGACGTCACCCGCGAATACTACGTCAATGACTGCGGCAACCAGGTCGAGCACCTCGGACATTCCCTCCGCGCCCGCTACCACGCCGAATTCGGTGAGCCGCTAGACCTAGCCGATGACGATTACCATGGCGAGGACCTCATCGCCATTGCCAAACAGATCAAAGAGCTCTATGGCGATAAGTACCTCGTCGATTCAGAGGAATCCCATGACTTCTTCATCCGCTTCGGCATCGATACCGAGCTCAACAAGATCAAGAAGGACCTCGCTGACTTCCGCGTCGAATTCGATAAGTACACCTATGAATCCGACATCCGCAAAGGCGGAACCATCGAGAAGACCATCAAAGACCTAAGCCAATACGTCTATGTTGATAACGGGGCCACCTATCTTGCCACCAGCAAGTTCGTCGATGATAAGGATCGCCCGATCATTAAGTCCGATGGCACCTACACTTACTTCATGCCGGATATCTGCTACCACTACGACAAGATGAGCCGTGGCTACGACCACCTCATCGACGTCCTTGGCGCAGACCACCACGGCTACATCGGCCGCATGAAGAGTGCCCTCATGATGAAGGGCTACCCCGAAGATGTCCTCGAAGCCGAATTCGTCCAGGTCGTTCGCGTTTATAAAGATGGCCAGGAGGTCAAGATGTCCAAGCGCACCGGCAAGGCCATCGCCCACCGTGAGCTCGTTGCCGACGTCGGCGTCGATGCGGTCAGATTCATGTTCGTTGAACGCGCCGCTTCCAGCCACCTCGACTTCAACTATAATCTTGCCATGGAGCAAAGCTCCGCTAACCCGGTCTACTACGCGCAATATGCGCATGCCCGTTGCTGCAGCTTGCTGAGCCTTGGTTCCGACATCCCTCTCGATGAGAAGGGCAGCCAGCTCAAAGAAGCCCAGGAAATGGCGCTTCTAAAGACCATTGGCGACTTCCCGACCGTCATCGAGGTCGCCGCGAAGGAGCGGGCCCCATATAAGGTTGCCGCCTACATCCATGCCCTTGGCGAGAAAATCCACGAGTTCTATGCCGCCTGCCGCATCATCGACAGAGACAACCTCCCGTTGACAAGTTCCCGTTTAGCGCTTATAAAGGCAGCCGAGATCACGATGAAGAACGCGCTCTCCATCCTCGGCGTCAGCGCTCCGGAAAAGATGTAATTCGTTAAGATTCGCGCTCATAATTTCAGAAAGGAAAATTAACCATGAAAGAAGGAAGCATGCTCGAAGTCGCCTTCAAGGCACTTCAAAACGCCGGAGAACCGATGAAGTTCACCGATCTCTGGGCCACCGTCAAAGAAGAACTGGAAATCACCCCGGAAGAAGAAGAATTCCGTCTCGGACACTTCTATACCGATCTTAGCCTCAACGGCTCCAGATTCGTCGTCCTCACCGACAACACCTGGGATCTCCGCTCCCGCCACACCTATGATGCCGTCCACATCAACGTCGACGATGTCTACACCGAAATCCAGGAATCCGATGAGGATGCCACCGATAAAGAAGAAGACAGAAAATACAACGAGTCTGTCAACGGCGCCGTCTCCTCTTCCGAAGAGGAAGGCGCTTCGGAGTTTGAAGAAGGGGAAGAGTCCAAACCCATCTCCGGCAAGGAACTCCTTGGCATCAAAGACGAACCGGAACAGTATTAATCCTTATATTAATATGCCTGCCAGCCACGAGCTATCTCGCGGCTGGTTTTTGTTAAAGAAATGGCATCGCGAAGGAACGCGATTGTTTGCCTTTGATGGCAAAAGGGGTATCCTATAGGGCTTTCCATGAATACCTTTACTGAACTTTACCAATCCATTGTCGAGGCCAAGGTCATCACGATTTACGGCCATGGCCAGCCCGATGGCGATTGCTTCGGCTCCGCAATCGGACTCCGCGAGATCCTCCGCGCCTCTTTCCCCGATAAAGAGGTCTATGCTTTAGGATCGGGGCTTGAAAGGTTCAAGGATAGGCTTTGCGGCATGGATATCGTACCCGATGAGAAGATAAAGGGCAGCCTTGGCATCCTCGTTGACGTGTCTTGCTTAAGGCGATGCGAAGATCAGCGCGTTACCACCTGCGCTTCCCATATTAAGCTCGACCACCATAACATCAACAGGGTTGGCGAGCCTTTCGAAGGCAAGATGTTCGTCGATCCCGAGCGCATCGCCGCGGCGGAGATCATCGCCGATTTCGCCACCACGATGGGCTTGAAGTTCAACCGTCTCGCCGCGGAAGCCCTCTATCTAGGCATCCTCACCGATTCCGGTCATTTCATCTACCACGGCACCACCCCGCATACCTTTGAGGTAATCGCCAAACTCGCCTCCTATGGCGTGGATATGAAATCACTTATCGAGATCGCCTTCCACGAAGAACCTAACGTCAAAGCCTTCAAGAAATACATGGTATCCCATGCCAAACGCTATGGCGAGGTCACCTATCTATATATCAAAGACGAATACAAGAAGTTCGACCTAAGCTATGAAGAGGCCTCCTCCTTCGTCAATGCCATCGCAGGCGCCTATCCCTGCCACAGCTACGCCTATTTCTGCGATAACCCGCATAACGATGAGATCCGTGTGGAGCTTCGTTCCAATAAGCTCTATCCCGTCGTCGGCGTCGCGACCGCTTTCGGCGGTGGCGGACACCCCTTTGCCGCGGGATGCGAGCTGAAAAAGGCCCATCCTGAGCAAATTCTCGACGTCGTTAAGGCGATGAACGAGATAAAGAAGTAATATATAGCCATGTTAGAACGCGAATTAGAAAACGCCCTGCTTGCCGCTAGGGAATCCGAGAAGATCATCAAAGAGATCTACGCAACCAACTTCAACGTGGAAATCAAAGAGGATGACTCTCCCGTCACCCTTGCCGATAAGCGTGCCGACGCGAAGATTCGCGAGGTTCTTTCTTCCGCTTTCCCAGAAGATGGCTTCCTAACTGAAGAAAGCAAAGACACCAAGGAAAGGCTTTCCAAGAAGAGGGTCTGGATCGTCGATCCTGTCGACGGGACGATGGAATTCGTCCACCGCAATGGGGAATTCGCGACCAATATCGCTCTTTGCATCGACCATGAGGTCGTCTTAGGCGTCATCAACATCCCAATGGAGGGCAACCTCTATTACGCGATTAAGGGTCATGGTGCCTTTAAAATCGATAGGGAAGGCAATGTGACCCGCATCCATGTCTCCTCTAGAAGAGAGAAACTGAAGGCCCTTTGCTCGAGATCCTTCATCAACCCGAAGGAATCTGAGCTCATGAATAAGCTCTCCTATCGCCTAGATGGCCCAGCCACCCCACTAGGAGCAGCGCTGAAGTTCTGCCGTATCGCCGAAGGCAAATTCGACCTCTTCATCCGCGAATATGGCGGAACGAAGGAGTGGGATGTCGCCGCAGGCGATATCATCGTTACCGAAGCCGGCGGCGCCATGGTCAGCGGCACTACCCATAAGCCGTTTACCTATAACCGCGAAGATGTCTATAACCACAACGGTTATCTCGTCGGCAATAGTGAAGAAGCGCTTAAATTCTAAAGAAGCGTGATTCCTGCATATTGAGACAAATAGCCCGTAGAAATAAAAAACCATGTCGTTATAATTGAATTTAGAAAGGAAGATTATAAAAATGCGTTGGTTCAATAAACAGTCCCGCCTTATCCAGATCCTTCTCCTTCTCATTCCGTTCGTGAACTTGGTCACCGAGGTCGTCGTTCGCGTCACCGCGATTGCTGAGAAGCCGACCCTTGGCAACATCCTTGGCATTGTCCTTGCTCTTGTTACCGGTGGTCTTTGGGGATGGGTTGACCTCATCTGGGTCATTCTCTTCAATCATCTCTGCCTCGCTGACTAATCAGCTAGTAGACTTGCTATCGGACAAAAGAAGCCAACCATACGGCTGGCTTCTTTTATTACCTATACACACGTAAAGAAACTGGTGATAGAATCCTGCTTTGTGCAAAGGGATATCCAAAATGGAATTCAACAAATCTATGGCAGGGCTTAATAAGGTCCTGAAAATCATCATTGCCTGCTTGCCGCTAGTGAACCTTCTCTGGTGGGCCTACATGATCATCCGCGACGTCAAGAACATGACCCTCGTCCTCATCGATGTCTTGGTAGGTGCGCTCCTCTACCCGGCCATCTACATCCTCAACATCGTCTTCCTCATCAGTAACGATGAGCCGGTCGACTTCGGCAAGATGTTCGGCATCTCTGGCGACCCCTTAGGGGCCTCCATCAACAAGAGCAAACCTGAAGAGAACTCTGGCAAAGAGGCAAAGTAAGTAACTTCTATCAGGAATGGCTAAGCCCATTCCTTTCTTTTTTGCATTTTTAGGCGTTTAGAAAAGGATTACCTACCGTTGCGTGTATTCTTTCCATCGCCAATGGCGATGGCTTTTAAAGAGGCTATTTTGGCCAAAAGAAGTGGTGCATGCCTATATAAGCAAGAAAGCCCGCCATTGCTGACGGGCTATTTCGTTAGTTTTTAGGCCCCTAACCTTATTTAAGGTCGGTGACCTTGATTTCGTCCATGTCGTCGAAGTCTTGGTTCTCGCCGCACATGGCCCAAACGAAGGTGTAGTTCTTATTACTGCAGCCCATGTGGATGGACCAGCTCGGGGAGATGACCGCCTGATAGTTATGCACCATGATGTGGCGGGTCTCTTCGGCTGGACCCATGAAGTGGAAGACGGCTTGGTTCTCGTCCATATCGAAGTAGATATAGACTTCCATGCGTCTTTCGTGGGTGTGGCAGGGCATCGTGTTCCAGACGCTCCCCGGCTCAAGGTGGGTAAGGCCCATTTCGAGCTGGCAGGTCTGCACGGTTGAGGGAAGGATGAACTGGTTGATGGTCCTCTCGTTGCAGGTCTCTTTCTCGCCGAGGTGACGATGGACTGCGTGCTCCCAATCAATAAGCTTGGTCGGGTAGGCGTGGTGGGCGGGGGAAGAGGCAATGTAGAACATAGCCGGCTTGCTGCCGTCGATAGAGGAGAAGACGACTTCTTTGGCGCCGCGGCCGATGTAGAGGGCCTCCCAATGCTTTAGGGCATAGGTGACGCCATCAACTTTGATTTTGCCGTCGCCGGCACCGATGTTGATGACGCCCATCTCACGGCGATCGAGGAAATGCTCGGCGCGGAGTTCGGGAGCGCTGCTGAGAGCGACTTCTTTGGTCAGAGGGATGACGCCGCCGAAGATGATGCGGTCGATGTAACTGTAAACAAGATTGATTTCGTCTTTGCCGAAGGGCTCTTCAACGAGGTATTCCTTGCGGAGCCTTTCAGTATCGTAGTGGGCATAGTCCTGTTTGGAGGAGTAGTCCCTGGTAGTCATTTTCATAGGCAATGCCTAATCCTTTCGTGTTAGTCTTCCACGAAATAATCCGGATGGTGAAGTTTGGTGTCTTCGATGCCTTCTAATCCGGAATAGTTGTGGTAGTGGACGGCGTTTTTGAGGGCGGTTTCGTCTTTCGACTCAAGGGCCGCAATGAGCGCCTCGTGGGTAGCGATGGCTTTGGCAAGGTGGTTCTCGTCGGTGAAGCCGGTGAGAACGCGGTATCTTGCGTAGTATGGGAAGGAATCGTTGAGCAAATCGAGAACGGATTCTCTGCCAACCATGCCATAGATGGCCTGGTGGAGCTCATTGTCCTTTTCGAAATATAGGTTAGCGGCTTCTTGCTCGTTGCCCGCGCACTGGTGAAGAACATCGCGGAGGCGGTCAAGCTTTCCTTCAAGGATATTGATCTGGCCTTCGGTGAGGGTCTTCTGAAGCTCACTCATAAGGGCAAACTCAGTGGAATAGCGGATGAACATGAGGTCCTTAAGCTTCTTGAGGTCGATCCTGGTGACGTAGGTTCCTCTTTGGGAACGGACTTCGATAAGGTCTTCCTCCTCGAGCTTTTTGAGGACGTCCCTCATCGGGGTGCGGCTCACCTTGTACTGCTCGGATAGGTCAACTTCACGCAGCTGGGTGCCAGGTGCGTATTCTAAAGAAACGATCTTATTGCGGATGTCTTCATAAATTGGTTTGCTGTCTTTGGTCATAGGTGAGCCTTCCTCTTAAAGGATTTCGGAATATTTTACTTATGTAAAATAAATTAATCAACGAACAATATATTAGCGCTGAACGCGGCCGGAAGCGTCGCCGCTAGCAAGCTTGAGAACTTCCTTGACGGTGACGTGGTTGGTGTCGCCCGGGATGGTCTGCTTGAGGGCGGACGCGGCTGCGGAGAATTCGACGGCCTGCTGAGGATCATCGAAGTGGGTGAGGCCATAGATGAGGCCTGCAGAGAAGGAATCGCCGCCGCCGACGCGGTCGACGATCGGGTTGATGTCGTAATGCTTGGAGTGATAGAACTTGCCATTGATGCTCAAGGCAGTGGACCAGCCATTCCAGGTAGCGGAGTGGGATTCGCGGAGAGAGGTGGCGGCGCCTTTGAAGCCGTACTTCTTGCAGAGCTCGGCGAGCATGATTTCGTATTTCGCGACATCGAGCTTGCCAGAGGTGACGTCGCCATCCATCTGGAAGCCGAGGCAGTTCTGAGCATCTTCTTCGTTGCCGATGACGTAGTCAACGAATTTCATCATCGGGATCATGGCAGCCTGGGCCTGTTCTTTGGTCCAAAGCTTAGCGCGGAAATTGAGGTCGAAGGAAGTGGTGATGCCGAGTTCTTTGGCAGCCTTGAGGGCTTCGAGGGTGATCTTGGCGGAATTTTCGCTTAGAGCCGGGGTGATGCCGGAGATGTGGAGCCACTGGACGTCAGCAAGAAGCTTCTTGAAGTCGAATTCTTCCGGCTTAGCCTGGGCGATGGCGGAATCGGCGCGGTCATAGACGACCTGGGAAGGACGCATGGAGTAGCCGGTCTCGAGGAAATAGATGCCGAGTCTTTTGCCGCCGCGGAGTATCTTGGAGGTGTCGACGCCGAACTCACGGAGGGAGTTGACGCAGGCCTGGCCGATGTCGTTGTCCGGGATTTTGGTGATGAGGGCAGCCTCTTCGCCATAGTTGCAAAGGGAGACCGCGACGTTAGCCTCGCCCCCGCCATAGCAGACGTCGAAGGACTTGGCTTGAACGAATCTTTGAGCACCCGGGGTGGAGAGACGGAGCATGATTTCGCCTAGAGTTGCGTATTTCATAGTTGGTTACCTAATCGAATGGGCGAATTACTTGCCCATTTCCTTTCTGGCCTCAGCGACGAGGCGGACATATTCAGCGGCTCTGCGGGTGACTTCAGCGTAATCGCCAGTCTTGGCAGGGGCGGTGAGGTTGGAACCAGAACCAACGGCGACGGCGCCGGCTTTGATCCAATCTTTGACGTTATCGAGGTTGACGCCGCCAGTCGGCATCAAGTTGGCCTGCGGGAGCGGGCCATGGACGGCTTTGAAGTAGCTCGGGCTGCAGAGGTCGCCCGGGAAGATCTTGCAGACTTCGACACCGGCTTTCATGGCGGTGATGATCTCATTGATGGTGAAGCAGCCGGCGAAATAGGGGATGTCGTAGAGGTTGCAGAGCTCGGCGGTCTCTTTGTCGAAGGCCGGGGAAACGATGAACTTTGCGCCATTGAGGATGGCGATGCGAGCGGTGGCGGCTTCGAGAACGGTGCCGGCGCCAACGATGTACTTGGCATCTTTCTTGGATGCGAGAGCCTTGATGACATCGGCGGCTCCCGGAACGGTGAAGGTGAGCTCAAGGCCGATGATTCCGCCTTCTGCGGCGGCTTGCGACAGCTTCTCTGCCTCTTCAAGGCTGTTGGCGCGGATGACGGCGAAGACGCCGCAATCGGTCAACTTCTTAACGATTTCGCTTCTCATGATAAATTTCCTCCTAGAGTAAGCATTGATTAGATGGAAGTGGTTTCTTCAGACCCCATCTTCTTCCTGCGAAGAAGTTCGTAGACGAAGCGGGTCGATCCAAAGGAATCGAGTTTGATGTGTGTCTTTTTCTCAAAGACGCTGAGGCGGTAGGCAACGGTGTTGCGGTGGCAATATAGCCTTTCTGCCGCGTAGGCGGGGGAGTGGTCCTCTTCGATGTAGACCTTAGCGGTCAGCAGAAGCGAATCCTCAATCCCGTCGAGGATGGAGAGGTAGGAATCATAGAGTTCTGGATGTTCGTCGCAGACCTCATATAAGTGGGGGCAGCACCCATCTTCCACATAAGCCAAGGCTTTTTGGAATTGGGGGAGCAATGCCGGGACGATGATTCCTTTCAACCCTTCGCCAAAGTCTTTGGAGAGGGGGAGGAAGGAAGAGGACAACGCCAATTGGCCGGCTTTGCCGTTTTGGAATGTCAACGCATTGAGCCCTTCTTGGACTTTCTCCATGCTGGAGCTGTTGGCGAACAGTTTGCTATAGGCCATGGAGATGAGTCTTTCTTTTTCAGGCGAATAGGCCAGGTAAGCAAAAGATGGGTTCATTGATTTTCCAACTCGGCGACGTCAACACACTGGGTCGTTGGACCAACGTTGCCTTCTACTTTCACGTTAGAGTATACCACCTTGTATACATGATGGAAGACAAAACCTGCTTTACTCATTTTCTCTAAATCGAGCATCATGGCCGGAAGGCCTTCGGATGCGTTCTTTGCCATCGTGAAGTGGGAGTCTTTGATGGTGATGGAGCCGATGGGCTGCTCAGGTAAGCCATAGAAGACGCCGAACGCCCATTCGCAGTCGGTGCACTCTAACCTTTGGAACAAGAAGGAGCCGATGCGCGGGGTCGAATCATCGACCGGCATCTTTTCCTTTTTCTGAACGTACTCGGATTTTCCATCCGGATCGCAGAAGTAGAACATGTTGACGACAAGCGGGGTCAATACGTGCTCCATCTTGATGTCGGAGAACTCGATTCCATCGAAGACGGAATCTTTTCCTCTGCCGCGCCTAGATTTGATGCGGAGGCCTCTATCGGTATGGGAGAAGAGGCAACGGGAGACCTCTAGCTCCTGGATGCCGGCACCGGCCTCGCTGCCGAGGGTGATGGCGCCATGGCCTTCGTGCATATAGCAGTTGCGGATCCTGATCTTCCTGCAGGGCCGCTTGAAGTAGGAGCCGATATCGATCTTGCCCGATTTTAGGGCGATGCAGTCGTCTCCGACGGAGAAGCGGACGCCGATGATGTCGACATCGACGCAGGATTCGGGATCCATGCCGTCGGTATTGGGGGCGTCTTTGGGGTTCTTGACGTCGAAGTCTAAGAACTTGAGGTTAGAGGAGAAATAGGGGTGGATGGTCCAGCTTGGGGAATTCTCGACCGTGATGCCCTGAAGGGTCACGAAGGAGGAGTCCTTGATATAGATCATGTTCGGGCGGGCCCAGGGGAGATGCTTGACATCGCGCCACCATTCGCCCTGCGGGGCGCGGCCATCGATTTCGCCAAGGCCTAAGATATTGACGTTAGTCGCGTTATAGACGTTGATGATCGCGGGTTTGCCGGGGAAGGGATTGCCTTCCCAAGAGCAGAGGATGTCGCGCTTGCCGGATTCGAGGTTCTTCTCTGCCGGCATGATCGGATAATCCTCAACCTTAAGGGAAGCCTCAAGCTTCGCGCCTTTTTCTAGGTAGAGGGTCATATCGCTTTTAAGGAAAAGCGAAGTGATGCGATAGGTGCCTTCGTTAATGATGAGGACGCCATCCTTCGGGAGAAGGGAGATCGCGGACTGAAGGGTGAGGGTATCGTCGCCGTTGAGGGTCTGGAAATCCTCGGAATTTAGAATTAACGAGGCCGGTTTGGTGTGGATATCGAGGCTATCGCCTTCGATCTCGACACGGTAGTCGGCGTCGGGTTTTAAGCCATAGATGGAGAAGACGTTATTCTCGCAATTCTCCACCATCGTCTCGCCATTAACGATGACGTTAAAGGGGTGTTCGCTATGGAAAATGGAGTTGTTATCTAATTCGAATGTCGCGGAGAGAGGAGAAACGAACAGAGCACGGAATTTCATTGTTATTCTCCTTTCCTGATGTCTCTATAGTCAGCAGCGGCCTTATTGGGGTCCTTTTCTGGCTCAGGTTTTCTGTTTCTTAGGGCCAAGGCCATGATTATGTCCTTGATGCCGATGAAGGCCAAATCGATGACAAGCGCGACTAACGCGAAGGTGAATGGCTCGTTGGTAACCCAATCAAGGCCATCCCCAAAGGCTCCGGTGAGGCCAACCGTGATATAGCGGCAGGCAAGGAGGCTTAGGTAGGCGTGAAGCACGCCATAGGGGACGTTCGCAAAGACACTGAAGGACTTCTTGTCCTTGTAGATCATCCACCACTTGGCTTCATGCTTGGAGGATTCCCAAACGAGGAGGATATTATCCACCATGAAGTCGGTGATGAGGCCTCCTGCGAGGCCGAGAACCAAGAACTCAACCAAGAAAAGGACGAGGTTATCGGTGATGGAGCCGAAGGTGGTAATGCCCATGATGAAGAAGAAGTACTCCATGCCGAAGAACCAGTATTTTAGGACGATGGCCTTGAGGGCAAAGGGGACTTTGTCAAACCAACTGAGCTTATACGGGTTCTCGACTTCAACAGTCTCTTGGGTTTCTTCTTTTTGTTTTAGGGGCCGTTTCTTGGGCATAGGAAAAGGGGGTTGATTACTTGGTGCGGATCTTGATGTGGATCTTTCTGGTGATCGGCTGAAGGATCGGGGCGGCGATGATGGCCACGGCGGTCACGATGAGCGTGATCATGTGGGTGAGACTCCACTGCCTGGAGATCGGAAAATAGGAGACGTAGGAGGAACCGACCTTGTTGTAGCCGGCGAACATGGAGGTCTCTATGTTGATGTCGTGGATCATGTACCAATCAAGGAAGATGGAGAGGGCGATGAGGGCGAGGGTGACGCTGAACATGACCCAATATTGTTTCTTCTTGACGTGACGGTTGTGGACGCGGAGATAGGAGAGAACAATCATTAGGGAGAGAAGGCAGTTCACAAAGAAGAAGAAACTGTTGAACTTGTCGTTTGGCAAACCCATGATCGAGCTGACGTGCTGATGAATCAAGAAGGTGATGAAGATCATCGAGAGGATGCAAAGAAACATCGGGATGCTGGTGAGATGGTTCTTGGTCTTGATAAAGGCGCGGATAAGGAACATCTTGACTGGGTTGGTGGCCAAAGCGTCGCTTAGCGAGGCCTCATCATCGACGGCGGCATCGTTGGCGAGAGCGTTCTCGTCGATGAAAGAGCCAGTATCTTCCTGACTTGGCTGGATATTATCGATTTTCGGCATGATTATTCAGCCTCCTTTTCTGCTTTGACTGCGGTGATAGCGTCTTGGGTCTCCTCATCGAAGAAACGGCATTTTTCCTGGAGAAAGTCGACGTGGATGATATCGCCTTTCTCTAAGCGCTGCCAGCCCTTGAGCTTAAGGATGCAGGTGTGGCCTTCTAGAGAACCGTGAACGAGAGAGTTCTGGCCAAGGTGCTCGGTGATTTCGACGGTGAAGGAATGGTTGTTTCCCTGAGTGAAGGATTCTGGGCGGATGCCGAGAATGATCTTCTTGCCGGTATTATCATAGGTTTTGACAAGATCGAGGTTCTCTTTGGAGAGCTTGACGTTTAAGCCTTCGCCAATGAAGGTGCCATCCTTGATTTCGCCGTGGAAGAAGTTCATCGGCGGGTTGCCAATGAAGTTCGCGACGAAGGTATTCGCTGGATAGTTATAGATTTCGTACGGGGTTCCGATTTGCTGTACCTGGCCCATGGACATGACGACGATGCGGTCAGCAAGAGTGAGGGCCTCGGTCTGGTCATGGGTGACGTAGATCATGGTGGCGCCTAGTCTGTGGTGGAGAAGCTTGATCTCGCGTCTCATGGAGGAGCGGAGCTTAGCATCGAGGTTGGAAAGAGGCTCGTCGAAGAGGAAGACACGCGGGTTACGGACGATGGCGCGGCCCATGGCGACACGCTGTCTCTGCCCGCCGGAGAGTTCCTTTGGCTTCTTGTTGAGTTGCTTATCTAGGCCAAGGATGGCGGAAGCTTCCATGACGTCCTTGTGGATGAGTTCTGGATCAACTTTGCGGAGCATGAGAGAGAAGCCCATGTTCTGATACACGGTCTGAGAGGCATAGAGAGCGTAGTTCTGAAAGACCATGGCGATGTCACGGTCCTTCGCGGCTTTGTTGGTCATGTCGTCTTCGCCGATGAGAAGAGTGCCACTGGAGATGGTCTCTAGACCGGCAATCATGCGAAGAGTGGTGGATTTGCCGCAGCCCGACGGGCCGACGAGGACGATGAATTCACCGTCCTTGATATCCATGTCAAAGTCCTGAACGGCCATGTTGCCGGAATCATAGACTTTCTGAAGGTGTTTTAAGGAAAGGGATGCCATAACTTACTTGATTTTCACTTTCTCGCCTTCGATGGCGTCGACGGTTTTGAGATAGTTGCGAAGCGCGGCGCCGCGGTAGATGGACAAGAAGCCAGCGGTGACGAACGAGGCGGCGGCGATTAGCGAGCAGATGAGGTAGAGGGTATAAAGCCAGCCAGACATAAGGCCAGCGCGGAGAAGCGCGATTGGATAGATGAATGGGCGAATGACCTCGAATACGCCAGTGCAAATGGAGAAGATACCCCAACCGGAGGAGTAGACCTTCATTCTGGAGATGGCCATGAAGAGGAAGAGCATAAGGAGGATGTTGACGAGGATGTCGAAGGCACAGAGGAAGCCATTGCTGGTGATTCCAAATAGGTTGATGACGTCTTTGTTGGTGATCTTGGTGTTGGAATACTGGAAGCAGAAGGCGACGATCAAGCTGATGAGGCCGATATATCCTAGAGACGAAGAAACTCCATTATTGCGATAGCGGAGCATTTCCTGCTGGATGCCCTCTGGCTTGAAGTAATCTTTGAATTTCTTTTTGATGGAAGTCATATCTTACTTAGCCTCCGAGACTTTGGTATCCGCAGCAGCGGATTTTTTATTGGCTTTTTCGTAGTTAACTCTGCCGATGATCTTGCCAATGAGGACCAAGGCAACGGGAATGGTCGAGAGAAGGAGAATGCCAACGACGACGTAACCTAGCGCGAAGACGGAGGTCTTTCCGCTCATCGGAGTCATATCGAACATTTCGAAGTATTCGTTAATGGTAGTGAAGTCGAGCTGATTCCAGGCATTCTGGTAATAGGAGATAGCGCTGAGGGTGACGATTGCGGAAGCGATGGCGAAGACGATATAGATGACGTCCCAAACGAAGTTGGAAACGTAATAGATCTTTCTTTTGTCAGAGCGAAGCACGCCATGGAGGACGCAGAAGACGATGCCCGGGATGCCGAAGTAGATGATCTTATCGTTATAGGGCATGATGGCTGTGTAGAATTCGGAAACGGTGGTGTCATCGGGGTTATACATATCCATGTATTCGCGAAGCGGATACGCTGGGGTGGCCATGCCTAAGGCATAGACAACTAACAATACGAAAACGGCGATTCCAATTGCCCCTATGTATTTTTGAAGAATTGCTGAGATTTTTTCCATATTGCTCTCTTTCTAATAGTTTGTAGGAAGGCACCCCCGGGTTGCCCCGAGGATGCCTTTGTTACATTCAGGTTCTGGGAATGGATTACATGCCCATACGACGGTATGCAGCGTCGAAGAACTTGATGTAGGTGTCGCAGCCTAGAGTGGTTCCGACATATTCCTGGTACTTAGCCATTGAACCCCAAACGTTTTTGTCACCTTTAAGGTCGAAGCCGCCCTGGACGAGGTTGTTCCAGAAGTTGGAATAGCCAGAGGTCTTGGAGTAGCTCATGGTCTTGTTGAGGTTCTGATACTTATCACCAGAGATGACCTTGGACTGCGCTTCGGTGAAGGAATAGGTGGTCGGAGTAATGTCCAACATGTGATCAGTGTTGTCGGTGTTGAAGTTCGGGTGTTTTAGGACGCCAGTGGCGATGGCGTTCTCGAGGCGGAGGGTTGCCGGCTGAGCAGCAGCGGCGACGCACTGATACTCCATGCCCTGTTCCTTGACGTAGCCAACTGGGTAGGTGGCGCCGAGGTAGCGACGGTAGTAGTTGGTGTAGTTGCCTTTGGCCAGGGTCTTGAGCTCATTGAGAGCTTTGGCAGATAGGGCCGGGACGTCTTTACCGAGGTACTTGGTGGTTCCATCAACCCAAGCGGTTGGGCCGTAGGACATAAGCTTGTTGCCTTCAGTGCTGTAGAGATAGTCAAAGAGCTTTAGAGCACGGGCGAGTTTGGCGGAGTCTTTGGCGGTGGCAGCGGTGATGAACCAGCCTTCGGTCTTAACGGATCTCCAGGATTCGGTGTAGTGGAAGTACTGTCTATTACCCTTCCAATCGACGACTGCCGGTAGGGCGGCGGCGAAGAGATAGTTGTCGACGCCAGCTGGATGGTTGTCGTTTCCTGGATCGTTATAAACGGTCTGGGTCTGGTTATAGTCGTAGGTGGAGAAGCCGAGGTTGTTCTTTTGGAGGTAGTTCTCATACTTACCATCGGTGACACCATGGGTGGCCTTTTCGCCATAGTTCTCGAGGATTAGACCCTCCTTATACATTTCGGAGAGCTTGTCGAGAGCGATGACCATCTTCTTGTTGGTACGGGCATCCTGGATGTGGCCGTTTTCATCAACGAATGCGAACCCGCTGCGAGCTTCGACGCCGCGGACGCCGAAGAACTGGGTGAAACGATAGAGGTCGGAGAGACGATCGTTTGAGCTTTCACGCGGATAGAGCGGAACGATTTCCTTTTTGGCATCGCCGGTGAGGGCGGTGCTGTTGGCCTTGACGGCACGATAGAGGGCGACGAGTTCATCGACATCATAGGCGGCGTTGGCACCGATGAAGAGGTCGGAACGCTGGGAGCCATAGGCGCCGGCGTAGGTTTGATCGATGTAGTCGCGGAGAGCCTTGACTAGGCTGACACCATCGAGTTTCTCAAGCTTGTTCTGGAGAGTGATGATGTTAGCGGAATGCTTCTTGGTGACCTTGGCAGTGCCGTTTTCTTCCTTGTTCATGACGGTGATCTCGGAATCAACAGCTTCTGGGCCGAAGGCTTCGTAAGCTTTGGAGATGGTTCTATCGGTGCTGAACTTGGTGGCATCGAAGTCGCCGTCGAGAAGGGTTTTAACCCAGTCGTGACGGAGCAGGAGCATACGCTCGACATCGTCGAAGCCGTCGAAGTACGGAGCATAGTAGATCTTGCCGGAGCCATCTTGGATGATGTTGGTGATGGCTTTGTTCTTCTCAAGGAAGGCCTTGAAGTTCGGCATGTAGTCGAGGTAGGCACGGAGATCAAGAATGTTGTTGTTGGCAAGAGCTTCTTCCTGGATGTTGGAAGCGGAGCCCTGGGCAATGTTGATGTCCTGACCATTGACCTTCCAGCCGTTGGTCTTGTAGGTCGTGAAGGCATCGGCAATGGACTTATCGGATTCAGAGCTGACGTCGTTGATGGTGAAGTTTAGATTGCTCTGAAGAGCTCTCCAGACTGGTTTGAAGTCGCCGTCGTTGTAGGTGGTGCCATCAGCAGCAGTGTACGGGAGCTTGAGGTTCTTGTGGGTGTGGAACTTCATGCGGGTATCCTGATCCTGATACATAACCGACATGTTAAGTGTGACATTGCTGTCGAGATTTTCGACACCCGGGTTCTGGGCCTTTTCGCCGGTCCAGCTGATCGGGGTAACGGCAGTTCCGTCCTTGTAGTCAACGGTTCCTGGCTTCAAATCGGCATACTTGCCGGTCTCTTTCTGAGCGGAAGAGCCAGCCGGTTCCTCGGAAGCAGAGGGGGAAGAGGAGGTTGGGGTGCTCGAAGGTCCGCATGCGGTGAGAAGCATTGCGGAGGCGCTTAGAGCCATGATCATAGATTTTTTGAATTTCATGAATTCTCCTTTCAAATAATCTACATTCTGGGTTTTTGTTTTAATTCCTGCCCTTACAGGAGATTAGAACCTTAATTAAGAAACGGCTGCTTATTCCTTAACGCCACCGAGGTTGACGCCGGCGGTGAAGTATTTCTGAATAAACGGATAAATGATCAAGATTGGGATGATGGCGCAGACGATCATGGCATAGACCGTGGACTGCGGAGCGAAGGTGCCAACAGAGACGCTGCCGCCTAAAGCGAGGTCTTCTTCGATGCCCTTGATGGTCCTTTGAATGTAGACCTGCAATGGGAAGTCGAGAGAACTGTCGACGACCTTAGAGGCCCAGAAGTAGCCGTTCCAACGGGAGATGCCGTAGAAGAGGCCGACGGTCGCGATGGTAGCTTTGCTCATCGGGACGGAGATCTTGGACATGATCTGGAAGTCGGTGGCACCATCGATGATGGCGGCTTCCTCGATTTCCTTCGGGACGCTCTGGAAAGCATTGCGGAGAAGAATGATGTTGAAGGCGTTCATACCCATGGCGATGACGACGAGCCATTTCTGATCGGCGATGCCTAGGTTATTCTGGAGGATGCTTCCGGTGGCTTTATAGTTGAGGTACATCGGAATGGTTCCTGCGGCGAACCACATCGTGAAGATGAGGATGAAGTTGAAGAACTTGTGGCCGAAGAGTTCGGTCTTGGCTAGGGCGTAGCCACCTGCAATGGAGATGATCATGCAGTAGACGGTTCCGAAGAACGTGATGAAGAAGGTGTTGCAGAAGCTTGCCCAGAAATACTTATCTTCGAAGACGGAGGCAAAGGCCTCAAGCTGGAAGCCCATCGGGAAGAGGACGATTTTGCCGCTGGCGACTGGGTCGTAGGCGGAGATGGCACTGGAGAGGGAGTAGACAAGTGGATATAGGCACATCAAGGCGAAGATTCCGACGAAGGTGTAGGAGATGACCTTGAAGATGATTTCGGAAGCCTCTAGACGCTGGAAGCTTCCTTCCTTTCTGGATTTGTAGATTTTGGAGTTATCGATTTTAGCTTTCATATTGATTCCTCCTTAGAACAAACTGGTCTTGGAGACCTTTCTCGAAATCGAATTAGATCCAAGGACGAGGACCATGGAGAGTAGCGAGTTGAACAAGTCAGCCGCGGCGCCGATACCCTGGTTCGCGGAACCTGCGGTCTCCAGATATTTGTTAATGACGTAAGTAGCGATGGTTTGAGAAGTCTCGTAGACACTGGTGATGGAAGTGATGGAGACCTGCTTTTGAAGGAGGTAGACCTTTTCGTAACCGATGCTGAGGAGCTGGCCGATCTTCAAGATCAACATGATGATGAGGGTCGGGGCCATACCTGGGAAGGTAACGTAGCGGATCTGCTGCCATTTGTTGGCACCGTCGATTTTGGCTGCTTCATAGTTGGTTGGCGAGATGCCAAGAACTGCGGCAAAGTAGACAATGGAGGAGTAGCCTGCGGTCTCCCAGATACCGGAGATGGTATAGATGGAGCGGAATGCCTTGAAGTCATCCATGGCGTTGATGATCTTGCCACCGGAGATTGCATAGAGGATCTGTTCAAGAGGGCCGCCAGCGCTGAAGTCGGTGTGCTTAGCAAGGAGCAAGCCGACGAGGTTGGAAACGACGACGACGGAGATGAACTTCGGGAGGTAGGTAAGAACCTGAGAAACGGAGAGGAAGACGCGGTTCTTAATCTCAGAGAAGAACAAGGCGAGGATGATCGGGAACGGGAATCCGAAGATCATGCCGTAGAAGCTGAGCATGAAGGTGTTGCGGAAGGCCGACCAGAATTCCGGATCCTTGAACAAGATCTTGAAGGCGGCAAAGCCGATGAACTCTGCTTTGTAGATGGAATCGCTGCCGGAGGTGTAGTACTTGAAGGCCAAAACCATGGAGGAGATTGGCAAGTACTTCCAGCAGACTAGGAAGAAGAGCAATGGGAGCAATAGGACATAAAGTCTCCAATCGCGGATAATTCCCTTAAGAGTACGTTTCCAGTAGCTGCGCTCGATGGCTTCGACTTCGGAGTCGGCCGCTTGCATGGCGGCTGGAATGATTCTAGTTTTCTCTTTTGCCATGTTGTTCCCTTTCTTGGTATTCGTTTAATTGCTTCTGCTGCTTTTCGAATTCAGTTGGACCTGACTTCTGCTCCTTGCGGAGACGCATGTCCATCTGACGCAGCTGCTCGGTGCTTAAGGTTCCCCCATCTAGCAACGCCGCATCGTTAAGCGCGTTGTTGCTGGTGGTCATTTCCTCAAGTTGATATTGGTTTTTGATCTCTTCCCTGGCGAGCGCGCTGCTTGGCGCATCGACTTTGTGCAGGAGGTAATCGTTCATGTCGACGACCAATCCCTTTTGTACGCACGCGACAATCCAAATGAGCAATCCTAAGCCCACATTGAATAAGTCGAAGAGGAAGTAGCTGGTCGCAGCCGACCAGAATTCTGCCGATCCGATTTGGCAGGCTGCGCGGAGCAGCTCAATCGCCAGGTAACCGGAGAAGTAGTAGCCGAGCTTGAAGAGCCAATCCTTGTTGAGGTTGTCTTTGCCTTTGAATAGAAACCAAACAGGACAGATCGCCAAGCCCAGATAGCCCACTGTGTAAGCGAGCCAGGTGCCCGGAGTGACGCTCATTCCCAGGACCACGCGGGTGAGACAGCCGGCGGCGCCGGCCACTGGGGCTATGAATAGACCCCAATAATTCCAGCGGTAGATGGCTATCATTCCGAGCACGGCCGCAACGGTGAGGCTGTACACTAGGCTGTTAAAGGCGTGAAACACGAACACGTCAACTGCTTCGGCTGCCGTGGCGATAAGTGTCAGTGCCGCCAAGTCGAGTATTTGATACGAGTTTTTGCTCATTGGAAGCTTTCTTGTAAATAGATTGCCGTGGTCATGTAAACGCTTACAACAATAATATAATTAACTTGTACACATTTCAAGTTGCTTTGTATACAACTTTGATACATCGGTTATTCGCAAATAAAAAATATCGATATTATCGGATGTTTTAATGCATACAAAACACCGAAATACCGATATTTTATTATCGTTTAGGTGGAATAAGTGTCAGATAATTAGAGATTTTTTGCTACTTTTTGTAGATAGGCGAAGGAGTCTTTGATCTTATCGGCCTTCACGCCTTCGAAAACAAGAATCGCGTTAGGGCAGTAGGCTCTGATTTCCCTAAGCATGAAGTCAAAGTGGAAGTCGCCTTCTCCCGGGGCGAGCTGCGTGAGTTTTCCGTCGATGACCTTGGCGTCTTTAAGATGGATGATGCGGATGCGGGATCCAAAGTTGGAGAGGGCCTCGTGGAAGATTTCATCTCGCTTCTCGAAGTTTGAGGCGTCAAGGAGGTTATAAAGGTCGATGGTCTCGTAGACGTTAGAGCTATCAAGCTCAGCGACGAGGCGCTTAAGCGTAGCGACGTTCCACATGACATGTCCCCACGCCGGTTCGATGGTTAAGGAAACTCCTTTTTCCAAACCTTCCTTTGCTAAGGAGAAGAAAACCTCTTTGCTCTGACTATATCCTTCTTCGGTCCTATTCTTAGGAACGTAGATCCAGGGGGAATCGTTAAAGGAGCCGGTCTCGCTGCCGACGGGGACATCTTCTCCGAAGACGTGGGAGATGCGGATGTTCTCCTTGAAGTTATGGATGCCTTTTTCGACAACCTTGGTATCGCTATGGACGGGGCTGAAGTAGGCGCCTAGCATCGCGACCTTGATGTTGTTCTTATCCAAAGCTTTTTTAACGCGCGCGACGTACTCATCGCTGTAGCTATAGTCGCCGAAGGCCTTTGGAAAGACTAATTGAACGTAATGGAAGCCATAGGAGGCAATCGCCTTTGCGAAGTCCTCGGGGCTGCCCTTGCTGATAATATCGTGCCCACGGACGCCAAACTTAAATTCCATAAATCGAATTATCCTCTAAAATACCGACATATGATAACGCGTAGCCTATTCTCTTCCAGCAAGGAATTCGAAATCGAATCCCTTAATGAGCTTCTCCCTCTCGCCAAAAGCCTAAGAGAGCAAGATCCGCTCACCCCTTATATCATTTCGGTTAAGAAATGCGAGGTTCGCGGCCACATTAAATTCCCCTATTCCAATTTCTATATCAAAGGCAATGGCTCTCGCCTTGTGGATAATCTTTATGCCAATAGCCTTGATGAAAAAGGCGAGGAGCTCTCCACTTGGAAGACGGCGACTTTGAAGGTCACCGGGGATAACAACATCTTCGAAGGCCTCACTGTGGAAAATGACGCGGGCGACCCCGCGAATAAAGGGCAGGAAGTCGCCCTCGCCGTCTATGGGGACAATAACCTTTTCTATAGATGTGCTTTGATCTCCACCCAGGATACCCTCTTCTCCGGCCCTCTCCCCGATGACCTTTCCACCAGATACATCAACTTCATCCCCGAAGATGAGAGATATCGCGAAGGCAATTGCCGTAACTATTACGTCTATTGCACCATCAAAGGCACTGTCGACTTCATCTTTGGCGCAGGCCAGGCCGATTTCTATTATTGCGACCTAGTCACCCTGAATGACGGCAGAAAAACGACCTACGTTTGCGCCCCTTCCCATTCTTTGAAGGACGATTTCGGCTATTTCTTCTGCCATTGCAATTTCACTAACGAGAATGTGGGTGACAATTCCATCTATCTTGCCCGCCCCTGGAGAGATTATGGCAAAGCCGTCTTCTATTTCTGCACATATGGCCCCCACATCAAGAAGGAAGGCTTCTCCGAGTGGAATAACGAGCAAAGGTGGAGAACCGCGAGGTTTGAGGAATACCCGCTAGAAGATGGCAGAGTCTTCTGGACCAAAAACGGCAAGAACGATTTACCGCCCTCTGCTTATATCGAAGAGGAGAAGATCCTTTATAAGGAATACGGAGATTCCATAAAAAAGATGTAAGAAAAACGACCCGTGCAAATGAGCGCATGGGTCGTTCCCCTTTTTAAGTTTACTTGCCGTTAAAGTAGTTGACGGCGTTATTGAAGGAGATGTCTTCGACGATCTTGCCAAGGGTCTCTAGGTCAGAGGGGTATCTGCCGCTTTCGACGAGGTTGCCGAGATAATTGCAGATAAGGCGGCGGAAGTACTCATGACGCGGGTAGCTAAGGAAGCTGCGGGAGTCGGTGAGCATGCCGATGAAGCAAGAGAGCAAGCCATCATTGCCAAGCTGGGCGATCTGACGGTTCATGCCATCGAAATGATCATTGAACCACCAGGCGGTGCCAAGCTGCATCTTGCCCTTAACTTCACCCTGGAAGCAGTTCATGAGGGTGACGAGGGGGATATAATCCTTCTCGTTGAGGGTATAGAGGACGGTCTTGGGGAGGGCGTCGGCGGAGTTGAGGGCGTTAAGCAACGCGCTGGTCTTCTCTGCGACGTTCTGGTCTTCGGAGGCATCGTAGCCGGTATCGGCGCCAAGGGCGGCGAAGGATTTCGAGTTGTTGTTGCGAAGAGCGCCGATGTGGTATTGCTGAACGATGCCGCGGCGGCGGTATTCTTTGCCGAGGTGGATCATGATATAGCCTTTATAGAGGTCTTCTTCCTCGAAGGAGATCTTCTCTCCCTTGAGGCCTTTGACGTAGACTTCGTTAGCCTGCTCATAGGTGGCCGGGGCGTAGTGGATGACATCGAGGGCGTGGTCGGAAGCGACGCAGCCATGCTCCTGGAAGAAGTCGAGCCTCATATCGAGGGCTTGCAGCATTCCTTCGAGGGTGCTGACGTCTTTGCCGGTGATCTCGCCGAGCTTCTTGATCTCGGGGATGAAGAAGACGGGGCGCTCAACGTTGATGACCTTATCGGGCCTCCAGCACGGACGGACGTCGGTCTTGAGGGTCTTATCGGCCTTCATGACTTCGTGCCAGTGGAGATCATCGACCGGGTCGTCGGTGGTGAAGACGATGGCGACGTGCATCATCTCCATCATCTTTCTGGCGGTGAGGGTCTCTAGCTTCTTGTTGCACTCATCATAGATTTCCTTGGCAGTGGATGGGCTAAGCGGCTTTTTGATGCCAAAGTAGCGCTGAAGCTCGAGGTGGGTCCATTCGTAGATCGGGTTGCCGACGAAGTAGGGCATGCATTCGGCGTATTTCTGGAATTTCTCCCAGTCGGACTTGCTGCCGGTGATGTATTCTTCATCGATGCCCATCTCACGCATGAGCCTCCACTTGTAGTGGTCGCCGTAGCCGTTGGCGCCAAGCCAGGCTTCGGTGATGGATTTGAATTTGTAGTCCTCGGCGATCTGCTGGGGGACGAGGTGGCAGTGGAAATCGAAGATCGGCATCTTGGCGGCGTGCTCTTCATAGAGCTTAAGGCCGGTCTTGTTGTCGATGAGGAAATCTCTTCCTAGGAATTCTTTCATTTCTTTTCTCCTTATAGAGTGACGCCCGTCTTGAAGAGGGCGATCTGTTCCATACCGTTGGTTTCTTCTTTGGTAACCTTGCCGGAAGCGACTTCGATTAGGAGGTCGAGCAGCTTTTCGGTGGCTTCCTTGAAGGAGGTATCGAGGGCGATTTCGGCATCGAAGTCGATCCAATTGGATTTGAATTCGGCGAGGCGATGGTTGGTCGCGACCTTGATGGTTGGGATAACGGAGCCAAATGGGGTGCCTCTTCCGGTGGTGAAGAAGAGGATGACGGCACCGGCGGCTGCTAGGTTAGTAGAGGCGACGATGTCGTTGCCGGGGCCGTTAACAAGGGTGAGGCCCGGCTTTACGATACGCTGGCCGAGGGAGGCGTCAATGACGTCGACGACGGGGAGGTGCCCGCCTTTGAGGACGCAGCCGTTGCTCTTTTCTTCAAGAGTGGTGATGCCGCCGTCTTTATTGCCGGGAGAAGGATTCTCGTAGCAGGGCTGGTTGTTTTTGGCGTAATAAGCCTTGAAGTTATTGATGAGGGCGACTTCTTTGTTGAAGATCTCCTCATTGACTGCGCGGTTCATCAAATCGCGCTCAGCGCCGAACATCTCGGGGACTTCGGTGAGGGCGATCTTCGCACCGGATTGGCCAGCCACGTCGCACATCATGCCTAGAAGCGGGTTGGCGGTGAGGCCGGAGAAGCCATCGCTGCCGCCGCACTTTAAACCGATGACGAGCTTTGAGAGCGGAAGCTCGACTCTTTCGTCTTTGGAAACGATGTCGTAGAGCTTATCCATCTGCTCAAGGCCATAGACGATTTCGTCTTTCTGGTCCTGGGACTGGAAGTATAGGATTCTATCCTTATCGAACTCTCCTAGAGCCGGAAGGAAGAACTCCATGCGGTTGTTTTCGCATCCTAATCCAAGGATAAGGGTGCCGCCGGCGTTTGGGTTTTTGGCTAGGCCGGCGAGGAGGTTGCGGGTAGCGGAAGCGTCATCGCCTAGCTGCGAGCAGCCATAAGGATGGGAGAGGACGTGGACGCGCCCTTCCATATCGGGGTGAGAAGAGAGGAACTTCTTCTTGATGCCTTCGGCAACGAGGTTGACGCAGCCGACGAGCGGGACGATATAGAGATCGTCTCTGATGCCGGCGGAGCCATCTTTGCGGAGGAATCCCCTCCACGTCCTGTTGGACGCGGGGGGAAGTGGATAGGTCTTGTGGTTATAGACGTAGGGGGCGGATTCCTCGCCTAGGCCGGTGTGAAGGTTATGGGTATGGATCCATTCGCCTTTCTTCACATCGCTTGTGAGCACGCCGATGCTGACGCCGTATTTAAGCAGGACGTGTCCTGCCTTCATGTCATGGGCGGCGATCTTGTGGCCCTGCTTGATATCCTCAAGCAAGGTGATTCCGTCTACCTCTTCGCCTTTTTGTAGGTCGCGAAGGGCGATGATGACATCATCTTCCTCCGCGATCCTGGTGAAGCGGTTCATTGGGCGTTGAACTCCTTGACGGCCTCATAGGCGGAGGAGGCTTCGTTGATATCCTTTAGATACTTGGTGAAGTTGACGCGGATAGTTTCGTTCTTGGAGAGATCCTGACCCCAGAAGGAGACGTTGCCAAGGAACTTGGCGGCGAAGTTCTCATAGGAGTGGTCGGCCTCGAATTCCTTCCAATAGGAAGCGAGGGCATCAAGGTTGGCCTGATCGTCTTTGAGGGCGATGGCTTCTTCGACGCCATTGACGACCCTTTTGCCAGCATAGAACTTGGCAAGGGCGGCAAAGGCGAAGAGGAGGTGCTTCGGAGTGATGCCTAGCTTTATGTCGTCGAGGACGATCGGGAGGTCACGCTCCTTGTACTTCGGGATGCTGTTGAGGGCGATGCTCATGAGGGCATGGTGGACATAGGGGTTGAGGAATCTCTTGAGGACGTCGGCGGCGAACTCTTCGGTGCCTTTGGCGGTGATGGTCGGGAGGGTCTCATTCTGGATCTCGTCGACGAGGAACTTCTTGATCTGCTCATCGAGGAGGGATTCCCTGACCTCGTTGAAGCCGGCTAGGTAAGCGACCGGGACAAGGGAGGTGTGGGAACCGTTGAGGATGCGGACTTTACGCTTCTTATACGGATGGACATTCGGGACATAGATGGCGTGGAGGCCGACGGTGTGGACCGGGAACTTCTCTTCGCAGAACGGCTCATTTTTGAGGACGTAGAGATGGAAGTACTCGCCTTTGACCATGGAGTTATCGATATAGCCGAATTCTTCGCAGAGATTGTGGAACTCATCGCGGGGGAAGCCCGGGACGATGCGGTCGACGAGGGAGGAGGTGTAGTGGCACTTGTTGGCGATGAAGTCGACGAGATCTTTTTTGGCGTTGCGGGCAGAGGCGATCTGCAGGAGGACTTCGCGGAGCTTGTCGCCATTGTCGTCGATGAGCTCGCACGGCATGATGGCTAGCGGATAAGAAGCGCCGATGGTGTGGAATCTATGCTCGAGAAGGGCATAGAGCTTAGCCGGGTAAGAGGAAGGAACTTCCTTCTCGAAGTCGAGGGCGACATCCTTCTGCTCGAAGGCGATGCCAGCTTCGGTGGTGTTGGAGATGATGACCTCAAGGTCTTTGCTCTCCGCGTAGTCGAGGTACTTCTTGTAGTCGACATAGGGATTGACGAAGTCATCAAGGACATCGATGACGTCGTGGGTGCGGACGGGTTGGCCGTTCTCGTCTAGGCCCTGAAGGATGAGGGTGTAGAGGCCATCCTGTTCCGCGAGCTCTTTGACTCTGCCGAAAGGGAGAGGCTGAACGACGACGACGTGTCCTTCGTATTTGCCGGAATCGTTCATCTTCTGGATCATCCAGTCGATGAAGGCGCGGAGGAAGTTGCCCTCGCCGAACTGCATGATCTTGATCGGCGCGATCTTCTTCGCGTGGTTTGCTTTGCTTAGCACTTGTAGATTTGCCATGAATTTTCTCCTTTAGATTGCTGAATCTAGGCAATGGTTGTTGGTTGTTTTATTTATGATCAACCGGCTATCAATAAGTCGGATTGATGTATTCGCTATAGGCCATCATGAATGGGCCTACGCCTTTGGAGTCGTCAGAGACGACTTTCTCGGAGAGGTAGTAGGCGACGCTGCCATCCCTGCCCTTCTCGTCTAGTCCGGAGACGCAGACGATGTCATTGAGGTGACCGCCCTTGAAGGAGTGGTTGACCACGCCATCGAATAGGCGAGTGCCCTTAGCCATGTATTCATAAGGGAGCAGCTTTTCGCGTGCGCCCCTCATGCAGGCATAAGAGATCATTAAGGTGCCAGAGGCTTCGGAATAGTTCCTCGGGTCGTCGACTAGCGGCAGATCCTTGAACATATGGTTCTCATCCTCATAGGGGAGGAGGGAATCGATAACCTCTTTGAGCATGGCCTTAAGCTTGTTGGCTTTGATGTGGTGGCCATTTTCGGAAAGGATGATAGCGGTGTCGGTGAGCGCCATCGCGAGCCAGCCGACGGAGCGGAGCCAGACATTCTGGCTTCTGCCGGTATCCTTATTCGCCCAGACCATGGCTTTGGCATCGTCATAGCCGTGGATGTAATTGCCCTTCTCGTCGCGGTTATATTTTTCAACGTTCTCGAACTGGGCCATTACGTCGCTTAAGGCTTTGGAATCGTGGTTCTTGCATGCCTGAAGCGCATAATAAGGCTGCATCATGTAAAGACCGTCTAGCCAGACCTGGTTCACGTATCTTCCTTTGTGGAAGAAACTTCCTTTGGAGTTGCGTGGGGCAGCGGCGAACTGCTCATTCATCTTGGCGATGGCCTTGGAATAGGATTCATGGGCGGCGATGTCGTTGACGTAGGTCAGCGGCAAGCCCGGCATAAGGTCGTCGGTATTGCCGTTATGGGGGTCGTAGCCGGTGAGGGTTCCGTCTTCTTTGATGTTCTTATCGAAATAAGCGACATCGAAGTCGAGGTAGCTCTTATCATGGGTCGCCTTGTACATGCGGTAGCTGCCAAGAAGGACGACGCCGTCTTCGTAGCACCACACTTTGGAAGCTTTGTAGTTGGTATATTGGGAGAGGAAGGAAGAGAAGTAAGATACGATTTCTGCTTTCTTTTCTTTTGGCAACATTTTGTTGTTCTCCTTGATGTTCATTTTCTTTTTCAGCCTACTGAGCATCGCAATCGCGGCGATTAGGGCCACGAGACCGATGCAGATGTTGCTGACGCCCATCGAGATGCCGCAGACCTTATAGCCTTTCATCGGGTCGCTATCGGGAAGAAGAGCTTTGGTGATGAGGAAGCTTGGGAGTCGGAAGACGAAGACGCGGGCGATGTTGATTGCCATCGAGACCTTGGTCTTCTGGAAGCCATAGAGGAGTCCGAGGACCGAAGAGTTGATGGCGAGGGTGATGATGCCCATCTTCTCGAAGAAGAAGACTTGGCTGATGTGGCTGGCGTATTCCGCTTTCTCCGCGGGATCTTCGATGGATCTAGCGAAGAACATCGTGATCTCCTTATCGAAGATCGTGACTAAGGCCACGCCGATGATCGCGATGGTTAAGGCGTAGGTCAGGCCAACCAAGAACGCCTTCACGGCCCTCTTGGTTTTGCCGGCTCCGAGGTTGGTGGAGATAATCGAGGAAGTCGAATCCTCTACCGAGCCGATCGGATTGGTGATGGCACCACCCATATTGTTGCTGACGCCTAAGGCGCCGGTGACGTCCTCTCCGAAGGTGTTAGCCAAGCCATTGATGATGACTTTGCCAAGGGAGAAGATGAACTTCCCTAAGAAGATTGGGAAGGAGATGCTCCACATCCTCTTCAACGTCAGCTTTTTGAAGTCGATATTCTTGAAGGAGAAATGAAACAAATAGCTTTTGCGGCAGAGACTCACGATGACGTAGATGAGCAGGCAAGAGTTTGCCAGCAGCGTCGCAAGGCTGACATAAGCCATGCTTTCAACCTTCAATCCGTAGATGAAGAGGACGTTGAGCAATACCTTGACGAAGACAACGCCCATATTGAGCAAGGTGACCATCGTCATGGACCCTTTTGCCTTCTGCACGCCTAGGAAGACCGTGTTGATCATGATGATCGCATGGGATGCGACCGCGATCATGAAGTAGGTTCTGCCTATGGCGATCTGGTTATCGGTGAGGCCCGCTAATTTTAGGATGGGCCCCGATAGCGGCACGACGATGGCGACGGTGGCTATCGCGGCGATGAAGACGATCGCGAAGACGGTGCTGGAGAGCCTTTTGGCTTTCTCATAGTCCTTGCGGCCGATCTCGCGTGCGATGAGGATGCTGCCGCCGCTGGCGATGCCAGCCCCAACCGCGGAGATCATATTGGTGATCTGGTTGAGGGGACCGACGGCATTGAGAGCATCCTTATTGAGCTCGCTGCACATGATCGTGTCGATGATCGAGTAGATGTAGTTGAAGATGGTGTAGAGAAAGAGGGGGAACATGAGGACGAACACGACTTTCCAGATGTTTCCGGAAACGATGAATTCGCGACGGTTCAACTCCTTTTGGGAGACGGCTGCACTCTTGCTCATACTGATGTAGATAAGCTGTTATTCGATGGCGTCTTCGGTCTTCTCGTCGAAGAAGTGGAGATCGCCATAAGCGACGCTGTACTCCAGGCTAGATCCGATTTTGATCTTGTCTTCCGGAGCGGCCTTGATGATGGCTTTGGTGCCGGCGTTATCAAGGTAGACGTTCTGAATGTCGCCAAGCATTTCGTAGACTTCGATGCTGGCGGAGAGGGTGACGTAATCTTCCTTCTTGCCTTCAAGGTGGAGAACGGCATGCTCAGGACGATAGCCCATGACGACTTTCTTGCCTTCAAGTTTGGCGAGGAGCTCGCTGCTTAGCTTAGAGAGATTGACGTCATAGCCCTTGGCTTTGAAGGAGCCGTTGACGACTTCGCCATGGACAAAGTTCATCGGGGGGTCGCCGATGAAGCCGGCGACAAAGAGGTTCTTCGGGTGGAAGTAGAGCTCTTCCGGGGTGCCGACCTGCTTGATGACGCCGACGTCCATGCAGACGATCTTGGTGGCCATGGTCATGGCCTCGACCTGGTCGTGGGTGACGTAGACGGTGGTGGCGCCGACATTGCGGTGGATCTTGACGAGCTCGGAACGCATGTTGACGCGCTGACGGGCATCGAGGTTGGATAGCGGCTCATCCATCAAGAAGATCTTGGCTTTGCGGATGATGGCGCGGCCTAAGGCGACGCGCTGTCTTTGTCCGCCGGAGAGGTTCTTTGGGAGACGGTCGAGATAATCGGTGAGGCCTAAGATCTTGGCGGTTTCCCTGACGCGCTTGTCGATGATGTCCTCATCGAAGCCTGCGAGGTCAAGGGCGAAAGCCATGTTCTCATAGACGGTTAGGGTCGGGTAAAGGGCGTAGGACTGGAAGACCATCGCGATGCCACGGGCCTTCGGCGGAATGTTGTTGACGACTTTACCGTCGATTTCAAAGGTGCCGTGGGTGATGTCTTCTAGACCGGCGATCATACGCAAGGTCGTGGACTTACCGCAGCCGGAAGGACCGACGAGGACGCAGAAGTCACCGTCTTCAATCTCAAGGTTGAAGTCGCGAATAGCCTGATAGCCGTTCGGGTAGATCTTCTGAACGTGTGTGAGTTTCAACATTTGCTGCTCCTTTCTATCGGAATACCCTCGCGAGGGTATCGATTTTCTTTAGTTCTGGGACGACCAGCTGGCAGATCCAGTTGGCGCCGGTTTGGGTGAGGTGGGTGTGATCATCGGAGCCTTCAGGCTTGGAAGGGTATTCCCCTTTGCCGAAGATCATGTAGAACCCAGAGTTCACCGCATAGCTATGGGATTCCAAGTAGCTATGGGTCAAGGCGTTGAGGTCGATGTAGGGGAGACCGAGCTGCTCGGCTTTCTCCTTCATGGCTTTTGGATAATCGCCATGGGAGTTCTCAATGTTGCCTTTGCTATCGACGTGAAGCCTTTCGATGGAGGAGAGGAAGATGACCTTTGCTCCCTTTTTCAGGAAGGCCTTCGCCATTGTCTCGAGATTGCTTTGGTAAGTGCCAAATGGATCGGTATAACGGGTTGGGTCTTCTTTCTTCTCGTCGTTATGGCCAAAGGAGATGAAGGCGATGTCGCCTTTGCTTGCCTTGGATAAGGCCTCCTTAAACCTGCCTTCATCGATGTAGGACTTGGTGCTGCGCCCATTCTTGCCTAGATCGACGATGCTGACCTCATCTTCGCGAAGGAGGTAGTTATGGATTTCTTGGGGCCAGCCTCTCTGCGGGAAGGTCTCGGGACCATTCGCCTGCATGAGGGAATCACCTAGGAATATGAATTTCATTTTTCCTCCTTATAGGGCAAACGGGAATGTGCTTTTATGACGAGTTTTTCCCCGTGGCAGTCCAGATAGACGTCTAGGCTGCTTGGATTTACGAAGTCGCCATCGCGGTAATAAACCATCGTGGCGGCGTTGACGTAGGAGTAGATCTCACCATTGGTCATGTTGATGAGGTCATCGTGCTTGGACACTTCGCTGCAGAACCTCTCTAAAAGCGAGAAGTTATCGTCTAACGCGAATTCGTAGCTGTGTCCCCAGAGATAGAAGACGCCTAGCTCGGTCTCATCCTCGAAGAAGCGGTTCAGCGTGTCCCATAGCCGGGGATCGCGATGATGGATCGTCGGGTTCCAGACAAGGAAGTTGACCGGAAGGGAGAAGGAGTAGGTGCTTCTGGTGGAACGGTAGTAATGAAGGCCGATTTCCTTTAATGCGAGGAGCGTGTCTTCGTTATAGGTTCCATAGGGGTAAGCCCCACCAAGAATCGGGGTCTTGAAGAAGGAGGCTAACGCTTTCACGTTGTCCTCAATCTCCTTTCGCTGCGATTCTAGCGGCAGGCATTCTAGATGGGGATGCGTGTAGGAGTGGCAGGCGACCTCATGCCCTTTATAGAGGGCGAGGGTTGCCGGATCCATACGGAAGTGGCTGCAGTCAATGCCGTTTCTGAACTTCTCGTTTCCCGCGGAGCCAAAGGGGATATTGAACGTTCCCTTATAGCCGTAGGAATTTAGGATGGCGATGGTCTTCTCGTCTTGGAGGATGCCGTCGTCATAGGAGAAGGTGAAGGCTTTGGCTTTGAAGTTAGGGTACAGTAGCCTGAATTCCATTGCTTATCTCTTGGAGATGAATTCCTGAGAAGCGAAGGCTCTGTAGTAGCCCATGAAGTAGTTCTCCATGGCAACTAGCGGGACGACAGAGGAAGTGACTCCCTCGATCTTCTTGACGTTGGCTGGGTCATTGACGCCGTCAACGATGCCGGTGTTGTAGCTATAGGTGCCATCGGCGTTCTCAGTGATGCTGTGGTAAGCGATCTTATCGATTTCAGCGGAAACGGCGAAGTTGAGTTTCTTGAGGCCGACGATGAAGGAATTTAGCTTTCCAATCTGCTCAAACCAGGTGGTGTCGGAGACGGAACGGTAGAAGCCAACGGAAGGATCGGCAACCGCGTTCTTGACGACGTTGGCGCCATTCTTCCAATCGGTTGGGGCCTCTTCTCCAGTGAAGCTTAAGAGGGAGAAGTCCTTGTTGACGATGGAGTTCCAATAGGCCTCAGCGGTGGTGCCGAGCTGGAAGCCGATGGAATCGTTGCCAACGAGGTAGTTCAAGGTGTTGGAGACGTTGCTTGCGATGATCTGGTCGGCGGTGTAATTGATGTAATCGCCTGCACTGTATTCGACCGAATCAGAGCTCCTGACGGTTCCGGTGAAGGTGTATTTGCCAATTTGGATGTGAGTCGCGAAGTTGAGCTCGCCGACGGTGCCATCGCCCACTTTGACGTTAGAGACGGTGAGATGAGGAATAGAACTGGAGGCATCGACCCTCGCCCAAAGGGACGGAAGATACATCTCTTCGACTTTGGCATCGACGATGGTGCCACTGTTAACGGTGGCGGAGACTCTGGCGATGGTGTAGCCGTAAGAGGAGCCCGACTGAAGAATGTAGCAGTTGCCTTCATAGTTGCCAGCGCAGGAAGCGAGCATCATCGCACCGGCGGCGATGCCGGCTAGGCCAGCGATTTTAAGGTGTTTTTTCATTTCTATATCTCCTTAGGGGAAAGCCCCTGCGCATAGGCAGGGGCAAAGATAAGTAAGTTAATTACTGAGGCTGCTTGCCGATGTAGGCGAGGATGCCGCCGTCGACATAGAGAACGTGGCCGTTAACAAAGTTAGAGGCATCGGAAGCAAGGAAGACGGCCGGTCCCTGCAGATCCTCCGGGGTTCCCCAACGTCCGGCCGGGGTCTTGGAGACGATGAAGGAATCGAATGGGTGGCGGGAGCCATCCGGCTGACGCTCACGAAGCGGAGCGGTCTGCGGGGTAGCGATGTAGCCAGGGCCAATGCCGTTGCACTGGATGTTGGCTCCGCCGTATTCGGAGCAGATGTTGCGGGTGAGCATCTTAAGTCCGCCCTTAGCTGCAGCGTAGGCGGAGACGGTCTCACGTCCGAGCTCGGACATCATGGAGCAGATGTTGATGATCTTGCCATGCCCTTCCTGAATCATGAACGGGATGACGGCTTTAGAGACGATAAACGGAGCGACAAGGTCAACGTCGATGACCTGGCGGAAGTCTTTGGCTTCCATCTCGGTCATCGGGATGCGCTTGATGATGCCAGCGTTGTTGACGAGGATGTCGATGTGGCCATACTTCTCGATGATCTTTTTAACGAAGGCCTGAACCTGCTCTTCCTTGGTGACGTCGCAGACATCGCCATAGGCTTCGATGCCGAGATCGGCATAAGCCTTCTTGCCGAGCTCGCATTTCTCGGGGTTGAGATCGTTGAAAACGACCTGAGCACCCGCTTTGGCAAAAGCGGTGGCGATGGCGAATCCGATGCCATAAGAAGCACCGGTTACCCAGGCGACTTTACCGTCTAGGCGAAAATCTTTGGAGTCAAACATAGTTTGTTAATAAACCTCTTTCTTCGATATTTATTGTATACAAGACGCTTCCATAAGGAAAGAAAGCCCTTCCATGTTTGTGCCGAGAACACAAAAACATAAAAAAGAAGCCACGCAATCGTGACTTCCTGGACGTGTTTTCCGCTTTAGGCGACGTAATTATCGATAATGCTGACCAATTTGCTACGGTTATAGAAACTTGATGGGGCGAGATTGATATCGGGAAGCGCGCCTTGCTCATTGCTTAGGTAATCGCCGTTTCTCTTTGTGGAGAACATGCATTCCCCGGAGATCTGATAGAGGGATCCATCGGGAAGAAGGTAGGGGGCGATGCAGCAGGCTCCGCCGCCGCTAGTCTTGCCAATGAGGGTGCCGGCGCGGTTATCTGCGATTATGTTAGGGAAGGCATTGCCGCAGGAGAAGCTCAGCTCGCTTTCCAAAACGAAGAGCTTTTTATCGGCAAGCGCTTTGTCATCCTCGCCGATTGCCTTGTCTCCGCTGGAGTCGACTTTAAAGGCAACGGAGGTCTTGCTGCCATCGATTGGGCTTTGAATGTGGACAACGCTTTCTCCGCTTAGGAAACCTGAGGCGTAATAAAGCGCGACGGTGTCGCCGCCGCCATTGCAGGAGATATCGTAGACGACATTCTTGACGTCGGAGTCCTCATTAAGGAGCTTGTTCCTAGCGTATTGCAATAGGCTGACCGTATCTTTGACTTCGCTTAAATCCGCTACCGTTTCCCCATATTTGGAGGGGTCAAAGTCAAAGGAGTCAAAGGTGATGAAGGCCGTGTCGCCGACCCTGGAATAGTCATAGACTTTGCCGCTATAGCCTAGCGCGGCCTCTCTTGCGGATTGATATTCTGCCATAAGGGCCTGGTACTTTTCCCTGCTACTTCCTAAAGGAGAACCTTCAAATCTTCCATAAGGGCCATAGAAGCCTTCGGAGAAGTAAGCGGTATGCAGGTCATCGATGTAGTTTTGGAAGAAATCGGCGAGGGCGAGGCTAGAGGCTCTGGCATCGGTGCTCTTGATTTTGTCCTTTAGCCCAGCCCGGCTGAGCAAGGCATCATAATCATCTTCCCTGGATTTGAATCCATAGAGGTTATCCATGACGAAGCACAGTTCGTTATAGGTGTACTCGGCGACGTCTTTATCCCTGATTCCGACTTCCTTGGCCCAAAATTTATTTCTAAGGGTCTCATTGTCTTGGAAGCCATATTGGAGGATGTAGCCCTCCCCGTTTTTCTCCGTCAGGTATGTATAGCTTGGAGAGAAGAAGAGGTCGGAGAATGTGGAAAGAGGAATGTATCCTTTATTGCCGACTTTCCACATATGTATGCCATATTTTGCTAAATCAAAGGCCACGGGCTTGCCTGGAATGAAAAAGGAGCTATCCGCGTCGACGGCATAGAACATCGACTTGCCTTCCTTCTGATTGATGACGGCAGGATCAAGGGGGAGCTTGCTATAGGATTCGGTCTGGAAAGCGCTGCGGGAGGAGAAGGTGACGGTCTCTGAAGCGAAATCGAAATAGACGGAGGGCCCGCCTTTTTTCTTCATCGTGTATCCATCTCCTTCATAGGTTCCGGTGAGAGAATATTTTGCGTCCTCTAAAAGGATGTTGCGGTTGGCCAAAAGAATGGTCATGGCATCGTCCATTTCAAGATAGGGGATGCTGGTGACGCCATTGACGTAATAAAAACTGCTTTCTACATCTTCAACCTCGCCGATGTGGATGACGACGTCTGCTTTATTTATCGTGGTCGTCGCCCTATCGCAGCTTACTAGGCTAACTAGCAGCACGGATGGGAGTGAGAATAAAAGAATGTCCTTCTTCATAGAAGCGCCCCTTGCTTGAGTGCCCCCATTATAGAGAAAGCAAACGGAAAACGTCTCTAGCAAATTAACTTTCTGAAATTGTGCGGAAGAAAACCCGGATTTTTCCGGGTTTGTTGGTTAAAGGGTTTTTCCGTAATCCGGGGTGATACCGGTATCCTTTAAGGCTTCTTCCTGCTTTCTGCGGAGATAGTCGGTCATGATGTCTTCGGGGATGCCGTCTGCCTTAACCGCCATGACGCCCGGGACCTCTTCCATAAGGATGATTTCCACGCCTGCGGAGATGTCTTCTCCAGCCATGGAGCAGCCGTTGCAGGCACCGACCATGCTGACGTAAACGATGCCATCGCGGAAGCCGACATAATCGATGTCGCCGCCATCGCGCTGCAAGAAGGGACGGATTTTATCGATCGTCGCCATTATAAGTTTTTCAGTTGCTTCGTCTGCCATTGTTTTTGCCCCTAGCCTAATTTGCTCGGGAGTGATTTTAGGCATGGCAACGTCTAGATGCAACAAAGACGCGTTCCCAATAGGGAAAGTGATTGTATAATGTCCCCGCTATGAGGAAATCAATCCATGGGAAACTTCCGATGCGCTGCATCAAGGTTCTCCTTGCCATATCGGAATTAGAAAAAGCCGGCTTTGCCGCTTCGGATGCCGGCATCCGCAAAATCCTCATCGGCGCCCCTGAGGCTTTGGCCTTTTCTGACTGTTCCGTTTACGGGAGCTATTCTTCTTTCAGCAGCAGAAAGGAGAAGAGCGTGACGCGTCAATTGCTCTCCAAGGAATTCATCAAATCGTCTTTTCTTGAGAGCGAAGAAGAGTATTATTTCCTTCTCCTAGAGAAGGGAAGAGAAGCTCTTAATGACTTCCTTAGCCACGGCTACAAGGTGGCTAACCGCCATGCGTCAAAGAAAGCGCCGCATGCATTTGTGAGAAAGGAAACGCTTAAATGAAGGAAATCGCAAAATTCGAGGAATGGCCCTACCGCCTCCCCAATATCCAAAAAGTCGTCGAGAAGATCGGCGAATACACCAAGATGATGAAGTCCGCCTCCACCCAGGAGGAAGCTCTCGCCATCTGGAGGAAGCACGCTAAAAGCAGCGATGCCGTCGAGAACGAGATCAGCCACATCTCCGTCCTCTTCACCCTTGAGTCCAACAACAAGAAATACGCCAAAGGCATGGACGTTCTCAATGAAGGCATGCCGCTAATCTCCGCGGCCGAAGTCGAATTCGAGAAAGCCTGTATGGAATCCCCCTTCCGCCCCTACCTTGAGCAGAAGCTAGGTAGCTATCTCTTCCAGATGTATGACTACTCTCTCCGCTCCTTTGATGAGAAAATCATCGAAGAGTCCGTCGAAGAGAATAAGCTCACCACCCAGTATGGCGCCCTCATCGCCGGCTGCGAAGTCGAGTTCCGCGGCCAGAAGTACAACCTTCCGCAGATGGGCAAGTTCATGCAGGATCTCGACAGGGAGACCCGCAAAGAAGCCAGCGCCGCCTATTATGCTTACCTCGAAACCCGCAAAGCCGAGATTGAAGATATCTTTGACAAACTCGTCAAAGTCCGTGACAGGATGGCTAAGAAGCTCGGATATGAGAACTATATCCCGCTAGGATATCTCCGCATGGGCAGATATGACTACAACGCCAAGGATGTTGAAGGCTATCGCAATGCCATCGGCGAAGTCGTGACCCCGCTCGCCGCCAAGATCTACAAGGCTCAGTTTAAGAGAACAGGCATCCGCAAGCCGGAGATCTATGACCTCTCCCTTGCCTTCAAAGACGGTAACCCGACGCCGAAGGGAACCACCCTTGATAAGATCGAAGCCGCCAAGAAGATGTACGCCTCCATGGGCAAAGAGACCTCCTATTGGTTCAACTTCATGGCCGATAAGCATCTCCTTGACCTCGAAGCCCGCCCGGGAAAGCAGTCCGGCGGCTATATGACCAACTTCCCGAAGTACGGCGTTCCGTTCATCTTCTCCAACTTCAACGGCACCTCTGGCGACGTTGATGTCCTTACCCACGAATTCGGCCATAGCTTCCAATACTGCATGTCCCGCACCATCAAGGTTCCGGAATACCGCATGCCGACCAGCGAATCCTGCGAAATCGACTCCATGTCCATGGAATTCTTCGCCGAACCGTACATGGGCCTCTTCTTCGACGACCCCGTCAAATATCGTTATTCCCACCTCGCTGATTCCATCACCTTCTTGCCCTATGGCGTGACCGTCGATGAGTTCCAACACTGGGTCTATGCCAATCCTAACGCCACCCCGGCGGAAAGAGATGCCAAGTGGGTTGAACTCGAAAAGAAGTACACCCCCTACATCGTTAGTTGCTATGGCGACTGCAAATACCGCAAAGAAGGCGGCAGATGGCTGACCCAAAGCCACATCTTCGAGAACCCGTTCTACTACATTGACTACACCCTCGCTCAGGTCATGGCCTTCCAGCTCTTCAATATGGATAGGAAAGACCACGCCAAGGCTTGGAAGAAATACATCAAGCTTTGCAAGATGGGCGGCAAATATCCGTTCCGCACCCTTGTGAAGAAGGATGGCCTGAAGGATCCATTTGAGCCAGGCGTCATCAAGAAGACCATCGCTCCGCTTGTGAAGCAATTAAAGTCCTACAACCTCGACTAAGCGAAAAAATAATGGGAATGGCCAGGCGGCTGTTCCCATTTTCATTTGCTCTTTTTCGATTCCTTTTCCAAGGCGTTAAGCCTTATATAGGAGTCATAAGTGCTGCGGATGATAGAGGCCTGCTCTTCGCTAAGCGGACGCAGGTCAAGGCTGGTCCCTTCCTCTTTTGCCTTCTCATTTATCGAGGAGAAGAATTCGTTCAATAGCTCCGCCGTCTTCGACTGGATGCGGTTGCCGTTGCAATAGCGGATGCGGCAAAGGGTGCTGTAGCTGACTTTGCTCTGCTTTGCAAGCACCGAAAGACTAACTCCATTCTCACGAAGGTAATTCTCTATTTGTTCAGCAAAATGGTTCGGGCGTTCCATAGGCTCATTGATAAAAATAACGTCTTTTTGAATGAAGGTTTGACGCAGTTTTGATATAAAAATTCCCTGATAATTCTCAAAAATGGAAGTATAAGCGATTAATGCGAAACAAAGATGAGTAACTTTTGAACAATAAGGCAAAGCAAGCTTATTCAAAATTTACTCAAAACAAGCTTAAAAAGGCATTTGTTTTTTATAAAAACGGCGGGGAATTCGTGTTTTGCTTCACTCACAAAGCCATGAAAAAAGGCACTTGCTTTATTTTTTTTCGCCCCCTATACTTTCGGCACAAGCGTGGACGGGGAAGAGTACCCGAGGCGCCTTGGAAGAGAGAATCTCCTCATTGGCTGGAAGGGAGAGCAAGGCAAATCGAAGAACATGGCCCCTGAGCTTGATTGGCGAATGAAGTAGCCAATCACGGGTTCTCCCGTTATAGAGGTAGAGTTTGTTGGAACTCGTTAAGGCCATTGGGGTGACCTAGTGGTGAATTAAGGTGGTAACACGTGGCTTATATAGCCCCGTCCTTAAGCTAAGTAATTTGGCTTGGACGGGGCTTTCTTTATTCCCGTTAGCCAATAGAAAGGAATGCATGCCCATTATTCAGATTGAGCATCTCTCCAAGGCGTTCGGCTGCAAAAAGGTCCTCGACGATATCAGCCTTGATGTGGAGAAAGGCGATATCTATGGCGTGCTCGGCCTCTCTGGGGCCGGCAAAAGCACCTTGGTGCGCTGCATCAACGGATTAGAGACCTTCGACGAAGGGCGGATCCTATATAAAGGAGAAGTCCTTGCCGACAGCAAAAAGAGAATCAAGAGGTCGAAGCGTCGGCAAATCGCGATGATCTTCCAGGACTTCAACCTCCTCGATCAGAAGACCGTCTTCCAGAACGTCAAGCTTTCCCTCGATCTCATCCATAAGAAAGATGACGCGAAGGTGCTTGAATGCCTCCGCCGCGTCGGACTTGAGAATAAGGCCAAAAGCTATCCTAGCCAGCTTTCCGGCGGCCAGAAGCAACGCGTTGCCATCGCCAGGGCGTTAGCCCTTGACCCAGAGGTCATCCTAAGCGATGAGGCCACCAGCGCCCTTGACCCTGAGACCACCGATTCCATTCTCGACCTTCTAAAGGAACTATCCGCCGAGAAGGGGCTCACCATCATCATGATCTCTCACCAGATGAATGCGATTGAGCGCATCTGCAACAAGGTCGCGATCATCTCGGAAGCGAAGATCGTCGAGAGCGGACCGCTCTCCAGCGTCTTCCTAAAACCGAAGACTTCGGTCGCGAAATCCCTTATTTACTCCAACCATCTCAAGACCGTCCTCGATGAGGAAAAAGGCATACGTATCCTCTTCAATGGCAATGAAGACGAACCTCTTCTTGCCAACATCGTTCAGGAATGCCACATCCTCGTCTCCATCCTCTTCGCGGATACCAAGGTCATCGATGGAAAGGTATATGGCCAATTGATCGTCAAATCCCCGGCCAGCAAAGAGGAGGCCGCTAAGCTCACCTCTTACCTGAGCCTAAAGGGAATTGAATACGAGGAGGTGATGTCGCATGGACTGGAATAGCATCTTGCAGGGTGCTTTATTCACCCTGGCGATGACCCTCATCTCCACCGCCTTAGCATATCTTTTTGGCCTGCCCTTAGGCATCGTGCTCTATGCGACAGGCAAGAAGGGCTTCCGCCCGAATAAGATGGTCAACTTCGTGCTCGGCCTAATCGTCAACGTCCTCCGCTCCGTCCCATGCTTAATTCTCGTCGTGCTCTGCATGCCCTGGGTCAGAGCCTGGTTCGGCGTCGCCACCGGCAAATGGTACACGATGATCATCCCGCTATTCGTCTCTACCTTCGCCTTTGTCGCCCGACTCGTTGAGCAATCTCTCAATGACGTCGCCTTTGGCAAACTAGAGGCCTTGCGCTCTATGGGCGCCAGCGATTTGCAGCTTGTTACCAAAGGTTTGCTCGTGGAAACAAAGCCTGCCCTCATCTCCGGGGTCGCCGTCACCGCCATCAACGTCATCGGCTATACATCCTTTGCCTACAACATCGGCGCAGGAGGCCTCATCTCTGACATCTGGTCCTATTATTCCCGCCATACAGGCAACTTCCAAAACTCCGTGGAATTCTGGGTCATGATCGTCGTGGTCGTCCTCTTGGTCGAACTTTTCCAAGAAGCCGGCCTCTCCCTCTCTAAAATTCTCGATAAAAGGAAAACCGCAAAATGAAAAACCTAAATAAATCTGCTCTTCTCGCCTTTGCCCTCTTCACCCTAGCTTCCTGTGGCTCCTCTTCCAAAAACTCCTATACCGACTCCGAAACCGGATACACGGTCAACCTCGTTTCCGAGGAATTGCTCGTCGCTTCCATGAATGACTACGGCCTAGCCGCTCTCCCTTCCAACACCGCCCTCACTGGTGAAATCGCCATTGCCCCGATCGCCGTCGAAGACGATCCTGCCCAGGTCGCCAACAAGGCTAACGGCCTCGCCGTCCGCGTTAATGACTATGCCAATAACCTTGGTTACAAGACCAAGATTGACGCCCTCACCGACGCTCTTCTCTCTTCTGAAGTCTCTTCTTATGTCACCACGACTTGGAATGGCAAGATCACCGCTGACGCCTCCTCGCAGATCGATCTCCGCGGCAGCATCAGCGCCAATCCGACCTCTGGAACATCTAGCGAGGTCATCAAAGTCGCCGCTTCAGAGACCCCGCATGCTGACATCCTTAGTAACGTCGTGAAGCCGATCCTCTCCGCTAAAGGCTATGACCTTCAGGTCACCGTCCTCGACTGGACCATCCAAAACGACACCACCGCCGCTGGCGATTACGATGCCAACTACTTCCAGCACGAGCCCTACCTCAATACCTATCTAGAGTCCAATCCGAACTCCCTCGAGTTCACCTGCAAGGTTCACTATGAGCCGCTAGGAATCTATGAAGGCGGCAAGAAAGGCTCCAAGACCATCGAGATCTGCAACGATGAGAGCAACGCCGTCCGCGCCTTTGAACTCCTTCAGGCCAAAGGCTACCTCAAGACCATCCCGGTCAAAGATGGCAAGCTCACCCTCTGATCTTAACCAAGCCATTCAAAAGCCTTGGGCAGCGATGCCTAAGACTTTTTCATTTTTCTTTATCCTCTATAATGCGAATGCACCAAAAAGGAGATACCCATGGCTAAAGCCTTCGATGAATTAAAGAAATTCCTGGATGAGAAGCGTGACCTCCATTATCTTCTCTCCATCCTAAATTACGATATCCAGACCTCGACTCCGGAAAAGTCGATTGGCAGAGAATCCGAATTGCTTTCCAAATACGCAAGCGAGCTCGCCGCGATGGAAAAGAATCCGGAGTATATTCGCCTCGTGAAGCGCTCTTATGAAGAGGAGAAGGATAACCCAAGAAGAGAAAAGCTTCTCCGCGTTGCCCTTGAGAACATTGAGTTTATGGAGAAGGTCGACCTTGAGACCTATGAACGCTGGAATCAGGCCTTCCAAAAGAGCAACGAGATGTGGAGAATTGCCAAGAAGAACGACGATGCCGCTATTTATCTTCCTTATTGGAAGAAGGCCGTTGAGGCCTCTAGGGAAATCGCCGAGCTCCGCAGGAAGCCTGGCCAGAAGACCCGTTATGACTCACTTCTCTCCCAATATGAGCCGGGCGAGACCGAAGAGCTCGTCGACTCCGTCTTCAATCCGTTGAGGGACTATCTCATCGAGAAGTTCCCTTTTGTCATGAAGAAGCAGGAGAAGGCGCTATTCCCGGAGATTAAGGCGTATGACGTCAATCACCAAAGAGAGCTTTCCTATGACCTATTGAAGCTTATCAGCTACGATTTAGACCGCGGCTGTTTGAGGGAATCCATGCATCCTTTTAGCGACAACATGTCCAAAGATGATGCCCGTATCACCACCGATTATTCCGTGGAGGATTGGAGAAGCAACCTCTTCACCATCATTCATGAAGGCGGGCATTGCATCGAATTCCAGAATTGGCCAGAAGAGCAATATGCAGACTATGTGGAAGGCAGCGCCACCGCTGCCCTATGTGAGACTCATTCCCGCTTCTATGAGAACATCATCGGCAGATCCAAGGAGTTCGCCCCTCATCTAAAAGCCCTCTGCGAGAAAGACCTCGGCGAGGAATTCAAGGATATGCCGCTAGAAGGCTTCTATAACCTCCTCAATCAGGTTCGTCCTAACCTCATCCGCTGCGACGCCGATGAGTTCACTTATTCTCTTCACATCATCATCCGCTATGAGATTGAAAAAGACCTCATCAACGGCAAGATCGAAGTCGAGGATGTCCCGGCTATCTGGAATAAGAAATATAAGGATTACCTTGGGCTCGATGTTCCCAATGACCGCGAAGGCTTCCTTCAGGACGTACATTGGAGCGATGGTTCCTTCGGATACTTCCCAAGCTATGCCTTGGGCAATATCTATGGCGCTCAGATTCTTAACTCCATCAAGAAGGACCTCCCCTATGAGGAGATTCTAAAGAATGGCGACATGGCCGCCATTCGCAAGTGGTTTGCTGAGCATGACTTTGCCTATGACTATCTAGACCCCGTTGCCTGGATCAACAAGGTCACCGGCGAAGGAATGAATCCGAAGTACTTCATCGATTACCTCGAGAAGAAATTCTTCTAAAAAACATTAGAAAAAGCGGCGCGCCTGTGCCGCTTTTCATTTGGCTTATCCTTAATAAACGAGTCCGTCGGGGGAGGAGAGGAAAGCATAGATACGCTTCACTAGGGCCTCTGGATGGATATGGTCCTTCGGGGTGTTATTCTTGATGGCGCCGACGAAGAGGGAAATAAAGACGTTGGCGGAGACGTAGCGCTTCAAGGCGTCGTTTGGACAATGGGCTTTCATGTTATCGCTGATGGATTGAGTCCAACGGTCGATGAAGGTAGCGTCCGGCCTATCGACGAGGACTGCCTTCATGAAGTCATAATTGTCGAATAGGTAGTTCTTGGTCTCGGCGATGACGCGGAAGAAACGGGCCTCATCGGAAAGGTGGGCAGCGCGTCCATAGACGGTGGTTAGCCCTTCAAGGAACTCGTTCTCCATCGCTTCGATGACTTCTCTGATAGAGGAGAAGTGATAATAGAAGGTGGTTCTGGCGATGTCTAAATTATCGCAGACGGTTTTGATGTAGATCTCTTCGATTGGCATCTGCTGATAAAGACGAAGGGTTTCGGCTTCGATGGCTCTTTTGGCTTTTGCAACATCCTTACTCATATCAACGGGAATATACAACATAGTTGTCGCTGTTAAAATAGTGACAACGATAAGTACAATTATTTGTTAACTATTTTTTATTGCCTCATCTTCGAAAAGCAGCTAATTCTTAACGATTGGTAAAACATAATTCTCTGAGTTTTAGGCGACTTTGTACTATTAATGCCAGATATTCATAAAAATATTCGATAAATACTGAACTTTTTCACTTTAAAGGCAT
>CADCPN010000029.1 GCA_902803375.1 uncultured Erysipelotrichaceae bacterium
ATACAGGGGGTGGAAATCGGGGCGGAAAGCGGAAAAGATCCGATGAAACGGTGGTTAACAGCCCGCATGTGCACTTTTTGCCTTTAATGGAAATAACCATTCAATCACCCTCACACATTGTCCTATATAGTACTATTTTTGTCTACCATTTCGCCCTTAATTGCTCAGGGAAAGTTTTAAAAACATCCAAAAATTTGGGGCCAACTTCCATATAACCGCAAAAAAGGCCTTAAACATCTTTCCCAAGAGGCCCATTAACAGGGGTAAAGCATGTTCGTGCTTTTGATAAATTACCTGCTTTTAAAACAGGCAAAGAAAAAAAGACTACTCCGTCAAAAATTAAGCAATTTATGCCTAAAATAAGCGAAATAGCCCTATAGAATGAAAAAAGGACTGATATTTTTGGTATCAATCCTATTGTTTCAATATGGTGCCCGAGACCGGACTCGAACCGGTACGTCCTCATCAGACATTGGATTTTGAGTCCAACGCGTCTACCATTCCACCACTCGGGCATGTTTCCTATAGGAAAGCCTAAAGATTATAAGGAAATTCCATAGGAAAATAAACAGCAAGATATCTAGAGCGAGAAGCTTGCCGTTTTCGGGTAGGCGGTAGGCTTTTTCTGCGTGCCATCCGGAGTGCTGTTGCCCGCCTCCATTGCGCCGAAACGCTTTCCCCAGCCACCATAATAATTAAGGTATTCTTGAAAATCCCCATAATGGTCATAAGTGTAGAACACGTATCGATCATTAATATGCTCTTCACCCATTACGGACTCATTGAGGCTGGAAACGGTTGAAGAGACGTTATGGCCGGAGGAATCAGCTGATGAGGCTGGTATATACTTGTTCACGAAGATCATGCGTAGCACGCCGCGATTAATCGCGCTGCTGCCGCTCGTGTAAGCGCCTTGGTTCTTGACATAGGAGGCGGTGTTATAGGATTTCCAATCGCCCCAGTCGACTTCGGCGTAATCCAAAGTCGCTTTGCCCGAAGTGTTATATAAGGCCATTCCCGGGCAGGCGGGCTCATAGGTATAGCGGGCGGCCTGCGGTCCAGAGAAGTCGGCGAAATTAATGCGTGCCGCTCTCCACCAAGTCGCGATTGGGGCGCTGGAAACTGATTTTAGGGCATTGCCATACCCCATGTTTGCAGGTGTCTCGCCAAAGGCCAAAAGATACGATGCAACTTCGTCCAAAGAGGTATAAGCCCCTCCGTAATAGATCGTCTCTTTGACCTTACCGTATTCATTCAAAATCGCATAGGACTCATAAGAGCCATCGGGGCGATAGGTGTAGCGGGCGGTCGTATTCCTTTGATATAGGCCTCCGCTCATATGCCTAGAAGAGGTTGTGAGCGGCAGGAAATCGCAAGATTGGTTCGTTCCCGAAATCAGGCCATGCTTTGAGCGATACTGCGCATCCTCATAACTGCTTGCAGGCTCATAAAAAGGATCGGTCTCAAACGCTTCTCTTTCGGCGTTGGTATCGATATAGGAATATGGGTCATAGGAAGAGGAAGAGGAAGACGAGGACGAGGACGAAGACGAGGACGAAGAGGCCGTCGATGACTCCTCTTGCTCCTGCTCGCTGCTACTTTCCTCCTCTTTCTCGCTATAGCCAAAATAGCCAAGGCGTATATCGAAAAGATAAGCGCGTTTCGAGGTGGTTGAAATCGTAAAGCTAGAGACGGTAATCGCCTGGTTGGGCTTATAGAAAAGGTCGTAATTCGCAGAATCCGAAGTCAGCGTGGACGTCGTGAATAGGGTCTTATCGTTCACGCTTAGCGCGATAGAGGTCGTATCCGTTTTGTATTTAGCCGCGCCGACGCTTATTTGCCCAATAACGATAGGGGAAGAGAAAGTTATCGTCATGGAACCATTCGCTTTGCTGCTTCCAAGTTTTGCAGCCGCAGTCGTGCTTCCGCTATTAAAGATTTTGCTTCCGGTGATGCTAGAAATGCGTAAGCCCGGTGTCGACGAATAATCCGTCAAGCCATTCCCATAATCGGTGGAGCCTTCTCCTGAAAGATTGGCGAAAGAAATGGTTCCGCAGGTCCACCCCTTCGAGGATTGGCCAAGCGCCCCCGCGATGGGATCTAAGCCCCCGTTAAGGGTCAAAAAAGTAACGGAACCCAGCAGCAACGACATCACCGCCATCGCGGTCATCAATAATGGCTTACGTTTGTCTTTCATAGGTGAACTTTACAGGATACCTCTCTTTTACTATTTTCGGAAGAATAAGAAAAGACGGTGCAAAAAGGCCCCTGGACCAGTCAGGTGTCTTCATGATTTTAAGAAAGCTTATTCAGCGTCTTTGGCAGTTTCTTCTTTCGCGGCTTTCTTGTCCATGAGGAATTTCCAGACAAAAGCAGCGATGACGGCGCCACCTAGCGCTCCGACGAGGTTAAGAACACCGGTAGCGATAAACTCCGCAATTCCTTTTTGATGAGATTTTTCATTAAGTGAATCCAATCCTTTCCATCCGAAAGTTACCAGCTGGGTTCGCAAATTGCCCAGCAGCAAAAAGAAGAAAAGCGATAAAGCGTTTCCAACGTTATTGTTTCAGTCACTTTTTCACGAAAGAAAGTCGCGATTCGAAGGCTTCGCCCTCTATGGTTTCCCCCTTGACGTAGAGAGTGTCACCCTTTTGGCCATAACGAAGCTTGAGCGTTTCCCCTTCTTTCACCTCTTTTGTAAAGGAAAGGACGAAGTCGCTGAGGCGATGCCCCTTATAGAAGCATTCATCATGGAGATTAAGAAGGATATCGCCATACCTGGTGTTGGTTAGGTGCCCGTTGAGATCAAGGTCGCTATAGCAGACGAGGTACTCTTTCTCGCCATCGATGTCCATCTTGATCACGCCCATCGGAACATCGAAGTCTTTGGCGAAGCTCCTCGCGGAGATGTGGATGCCATATTCTTTGGCATTCACGGGACGGCGGGTCTTCTCATCGATGAGAGTCCAGATTGCCTCCCCTTCCAGCAAGACCTCGTTATTCGCACTCTTGATGATGTAATAACGCGGAAATAGTCCATGGGAGGATCTTTCCGGATAGGAGATGAGTTTGCATTTCTCATCATATAGGGGCATGCGCTTGATCTTGAAGCCCATGCGAAGGATCACCCAAAGAATCCCTTTGTCTAAGGTCTTCTCCCTGCCCATATGCAATCTCGTGGTATCAGCGATGGAAGCCTCTTCGCATAGCGCCATCAAGGCGGAGAGCTTCAACTCGCGGTTAGCATCGCAATGGGAAGCAAGCGGGGTGAAGGAAAGAGAATACATGGCTACATGCCCTCCATCATTTTCATTAGCTTATAGCGGATGACTTTGCCGCTGCGGGTACGGGGGAGGGGAGAGGACAGCCTTCTGGTCGCCACAATCTGCGTGCCCAAGGGCAAGGTGGCGTTCATCTTCTTCAGCACGTCGTTAAGCAAAGCCTGCTCGATATTGAAGTAGACAAGCATCGGCGCACCATCAGAAACGAGCAAAGCACAATCTCCGCCATGGGTAAGCAGCATAAGCGCGCTTTCGATCTTGCCGGCATCCATCTTCATGCCGCTAGAGAGGACGAGGATATCGTCTTTCCTTCCTATGACATGGAGTTTTCCCTCTTCGTCGATAAAGCCGAGATCGTTGGTTCTCAGCCAGCCGTTATCGATAGCCGCCTTAGTGGCTTCTTCGTTCTTGTAATAGCCCTTCATGAGGCCTGGCGTCTTGATGGAGAGGGTGCCATCTTCCTCCACGCGGAATTCATCTTCCGGGCAGATGGAGAAGGCATAGGGGTCATCTGAACCGACGGAGATGGCGACGCCAGAGCTTGTTTCGGTAAGGCCATAGCCAAAGGCCAAACTCTTGCCTGCGGCTTTGATCGCGGCGATAAGCGGCTCGCTTAACGGACCGGCGCCGATAAGGATCGTCTTGGATTCGGGATTGAGGCAATTCCTCGATAAGAGAAACGCAACCTGAGTCGGGATAAGGGTGAGGATGGTAGCCTCGCTAGCGCTGACGTCCTCGCACATCTTCTTTAGGCCTCTGCCTAAGACGATTGAGGAGTCGTAGCATAGCGGCCAAAGGAAGCTGCAGACAAAGCCGAATACGTGGCTTAAAGGCAATATCGACAGCACGGAGTCGCCCTCTTTGGCTGGGAGGCAGCTTTGTCCGTTATAGCAGGCATCCAGGAGCGACTCGCTAGTTAAGACGACTGGCTTGCTTGGCCCAGAGGTGCCGGAGGTAAAGAAGAGGATGTCTCCTTCTCCTTCGCTCTCCCTTTCGCCTTCTTTTCTTGAATAAAGGGAGGCATTGATCTCTTTTAGCTCATCTTCTTCGAGCTGTCCATCGATATCGAGCACCTTTTCTAGCTCTGCGTATTTCGCCATCTTGGCGATGCTAGAGGCATCTTCCATCGGATCGATGATTACGACGCGTAGGCCCGCGAGAGCTGCGCCGAAAAAGGAGCTGACGAGCTCTAGGCTTTTGCCACCGAATAGTCCGATGGAGATTAGGCCATGCTCTTCGAAATGGCTTTTTTTCTCAAAGCATTTCTTCGCGAATTCCTTCTTCGAAATCGTGATGCCCTCGCCGAGGAAACGAAGGGATCCTTTGACTTTCTCTTGCTCTAGAGAGTCCAGCAATTGCTGAAAGCTAACATATTTCTGCACTGACATATCGCCTCTATTTTATCTCTTTTATTCCCGCTCTACACAAATAGAGAGGAAGAAATACCAATTTATCGAGAATAGTGGCGAATAAACCCTCCTCGCCTTTGTATAATGATGGAGATATGGATAAGAACAATCGAATCGCCATTCTCGGCGGCGGGCCAGCCGGACTAAGCCTAGCGATGTACCTAGAGAAGAAAGGCTATGCCAATTACGTGATCTATGAGAAGTCAGGTCGCGTCGGCGGCAAATGCTGCTCCCCCGTCTATAACGGGGCGGCGATTGAGTTAGGCGCGGTCATGGGTGCTCCCTCCTATTACGCGGTCAAAGACGTGGAGGAATATTGTGGCTTCACCCATGATGGGCCTTCGATGAAGAGGGAGTTCAAAAGGAAAGACGGCACCGTCTACGACCCTTTTGATGGCAATGACCCCAAAAACGTCCCCCACATGAAGCGCATCCGCAAGCAACTTGCGAGGATGGCGCTTCTATTGGAGACCAAATACAAAGGCTATGACGTCAACGGCCACCGCGGGGTGGCCTTTGGACGTTATGAAGGCGATGCAGCTACGCCCTCTCGCCCACATATCGAGGGAGAGAACCCTAACCTCAAAGATCTGTCCTTGCCTTTCAAAGAGTTCTGCAAGCTCAATAAGGTCCCGCTCATCCAGGAGATGTGGATTGGGCCTTTCACCCCTTTTGGCTATGGCTATTTCGATGAGATCCCAGCTGCCTATGTCTTGAAGTACCTAGACATGCAGACTCTCCTTAACTTCACCAAGGTCAATCTTTGGACCTGGAAAGAGGGAACCGAATCCATATGGAGAAGGCTTAACGAGAAACTAATGCACCCCGCCGCCTTAAACTCCTTAGTCACTTCTATCGAAAGGAAAGACGGGAAGGTGTTCTTAACGGTTAATGGCAGGGAAGAGGTGTTTGATATCCTCGTCATCACCTCTCCGCTAGACCAGCTAGGCTCCTTCATGAAATTGCGCGAAGAAGAGCAAGAGCACTTCTCCAAGATCCTCACGGTCGCCTATGACACCTTTGCCGTCGATATCGAAAAAGGGGATTACCCAGAGCATAGCTATTACATCCTTGAGAACATGACCCCAACCCGCAGAGGGCATCTTCAGGTCTATTACAAACGCGATGAATCGCGCATTGACTTGCCCATTGTCACCTACTCCATCCGTTCTCATCTAGGCAAAAGGACGCTCTCCTATAAACGGGGCAAGGCAATGGTTCTAGCAGACCTAGCCTTAGCCAAGAACAAAGCCTCCAAAGTCTTGGAAGAACATAGCTGGTACTACTTCCCGCATGTGGATTCCTCTACTTACGCATCAGGCTGGTATGACGAGGTTGAGGCGATGCAGGGAAAAGAAAACACCTTCTATGCCGGCGAAGTCATGAGCTTCGGCGACATGGATGAGGTGTCTGAGTACTCTCGAGAGCTCGTTGAGCGTTTCTTCTAATTCAAAAGGCAGCTTAGATATAGCGAGCCCATCGCGATGAGGGCCTCATTCCTAGTCGGAAGAGGGCCATATTGGGACAGGGATTCATCGACGCCTCTGCCAACCTGCAGCCCCTCGGAGGCTAAGGTTGCCGCGGAGGCTTTTCTTAATGCGTCTTCGACGTCTGCCCCATTGGCTCTTTCCATAAGATAAAGGTCTTCAAAGGTGAAGGGGATAGGCAGTTCCTGGATCTTCTTGCCAGGGAACTTGCTAGAGAGGTCATCAAGCTCCTTGGGGATGTAGCATAGATAGGCGAAATACGTCTCCATGTCCGCCCTCTTTAGGAAGGGGGTGCTGTTTTCGATGCCCCTGGCTTTGCTTTCCACTAGCTTGTCATAGCAGCGTTTTAAAACCTCTTTGTCATCCATGGATAGCAGCAAAGGGTCAGAGATGAAACGGGTGAATTTCTGATAGGTCTCCTCATCTTCTAATAGGAGCAAGGGCTCATCGCCGGTGAATTCCATCTCTTCGCTTTCCTTGAGTAGGGGGAGGTTTTTGATGCGGGGATCATCGAAGAAGCCTTCGCGGACGGAGAGCAAGGGGGTGAAGTAATAATCGGCGATCATATAAAGGAAGATATGGGGATCTTCTTTTAAAGAGATCGGGTTGAAGGGGGATAGGCCCAGCAAGAAGGAAAGCAGCGGCAAGCCTTCCGCATAAAGGTCGCCATTGACCATATCGGGGGCCGCACCTTTTATGACGTAGCTTAGATAGAAGGCACAGAGGGCGCTGTGTGCAGGGTTATCCTGGCCATTGACCTCTAGGGCATTAAGCTCATCCTCTAGGTACATCGCGACGGATTCGTTGGCCGGATAGTAGACAGAAAGCTTTCTTTTGGCGGCTTCTTCTAACGTCTGCCTCATCTTCTCCGCGGAGAGGGAGAGATATCCTTTTTTTGATAGCTCTTTATTGAAGGAAGTGCTTTTGTTATAGGCTTCCTCAAGCTTTTCTTCATTCATTTCCATAGTCAATATTCTAGCAAAAGGGCAGGCGCATGGCCTGCCCAGTTGTTGTTTTCGTTATAGGTACAGCCAAGCTCGCCAACGATGCCCCTCCTCTTTTCTTCGTCTAGATTACGGTAGAGGAAAACGGGGGAAAAATCGCTTATGCAAAGAAAAAGCCTTGCGAACGGGGCTTGATATCTCTTGTGGTTGCGCATCAATATTGATACATTTCAAAGGGGGTGGGAGGAATCAAAATCTTCCAAACGTTCCGTCTACCTGTTATACGATCCAACGGTAATCGATTTGGTTCACGGTGAGGTTCAAAATGGCAAGGCTAGCGCCGCAAAGCTTTATTATGACCGATTTATAACCAACGTATTCACAAAGATAAATAAGGCCTTCATTAACCAAATCCTTGAGCGTTTCGTATGGAGCGGGGATTATTCTCCCTCCTTTTGCCAAATAAAGCTCAGGTTCATCGGCGAGATGGTATTCGATTTCCAGCGAATCCGCTCGCGGATGGTGAAATCTGACCGAGTCGTGACGGGCGATATCCTTTTCGAAGACAAGGAGAAGGGAATCCTTGCCGACTGTGATTCTTTCAACTTTGCAGTCATGGATATTCGGTAATGTCGGGAGGCAATCAAAGCCAAGGTGATAGATGCCTTTGGCCTCATCCAAACTATAACTGAGAAGGTCGGTTGCGCTGAGGCCAAGCGCTTTGGCGTATTTGAAAAGCGTATCGACGGTGATGTCGTTCACCCCCGTTTCGACCTTAGCGAGCGTCGAATGGTCCTTATACCCAAGCCTTGAGGCGAGTTCGGATTGCGAAAGGCCGAGTTCCTTTCTCCTCCGTTTTATCGCCAGGCCGATTTTCCTTTCGCTCATAAACCTATTTCTTTTTTAGGACGTCCAGCAATTTGCTATCCAGCTCGTGTCCCATCCTGAGCTGCCGGGCACTATCAAACTTCTCGTATTCCTTATGGGCCTTCTGCACCGCAAGGGCGTGTGAAATCTTGCCAGAACCCGTCAAGATATCCGCCCTTTCGAACCGCAGAAATTCGTCGAGGGCGCTCACCCAATCGCTCATATGCATTGGAATGGCGCTTTTTGCCATCCTTTCGGCATGGTCGAGGTACATGTTCACCACTCCACGAAGTCAAACCCATGTTGTCTTTTTCGGCATCGGCCCGATGATAAACGATCTCCGCCGCGGTCTCGCCGGAAATCGCGAAATGGAGCTTGTTCTGCACCGTTTTGAAGAAGGTGATGGTCTGTTCGTCGTTGGCGTTGTAATCGACGCTAGTTGAATAGATGTCGAGCACCTTTTGATAGAACCTCTTCTTGGAGGCCCGAATCGCGCGGATTCTCAAATAGAGCTCGTCAAAGTAATCTTTGCCGAATCGCTCAGGATCTTCCAAACGCCTGTCATCCATGGCGAACCCTTTCACCATGTATTCCCTAAGAACGTTGTTCGCCCAAATTCTAAACGAGGTTGCAGCAGAGCTCTTCGCGCGCATTCCGATGGCAATAATCATTTTGAGATTATAGAGCTTGATGGTCCTTTTAACCGTCCTTGAGCCTTCATTTCGAACTAGTAAGTCAGGCTTACTGGTTGCCTCCTCCATAAGCTCGCCTTCCTTATAGATATTTTGGATATGCATTGTAATGTTGTTTCTCGAGGTTTGAAAAAGATCAGCAAGCGCAGCTTGGGTCATCCAAATATCCTCGTCAAATAAATAGACTTCGACGTTAGAAATAAAAACAGCCCCGAATGTATCAGGACTGTAGTCTGCATATGGTGCGCCCGAGGGGAGTCGAACTCCTGACCTTAACCTTCGGAGGGTTACACTCTATCCAACTGAGCTACGGGCGCAGATAGATATGGTGCACAGGACGAGACTTGAACTCGCACGGCTGTTAACCATTGGCTTCTGAGACCAACGCGTATACCATTCCGCCACCTGTGCACGTAGGGAAATCATACGCTTAAGAGGCGAAAAAGTCGAATACCCTTTGCATAACAAGAGGATCGTCTTGCTGCAGGCGGTCGTAGTCGATGTCTACAGCGTGATCAAGGGTCGACTTGGTGACGCCTTGCTTAAGCAAATCCAAAAAATAATTCTGGGCATCTATGGTCCAATAGGGCTGGTGATAACGCCCTTTGACGAGGTAAAACTCGATGTTCTTCTTATCCTTTAACGCCTTTTGGAAACGGAAATAATTGTTATCCACATCCACGACTTTGTCTTTGTCGCCGGAGATGTAGAGAACCTTCTTATCCGTGTTCTTCATCAGCTCTAATCCATCGAGCTTTCCAAGGTCTTTATAACGCCTAGCGAAGTAGCCGCGAAGCGTCTTCTCCATCTTCGCACCCGCTTGGACGGAAGCATGGTCGAAGCCGGCGAGGCTAACGACTTTATCGACATGGTATTGCTCTCTTAAGGCGCATAAGGCGGCATTGCCACCCCAGGAATGCCCGATGGCATAACGGCGATATCCTTTTGCCATAGGGTCAACATCCAGCCACTTGAAGAAGTTTTCCTGATCGACGAGGTTCTGGATGATGCCGTGCTTGACGATGCCCTGGCTTTCCATGCAGCCGGAGTTGTCGTAGGCATAGACTAGATAGCCTTGCTTGGCTAAAGCGGCAATCTCTTGGCTATAGGCATTCCTGCCAGCGCCCATGCCGTGGAAGAAAATGACGACGGCCTTATAGGGGGCTTCGCCATAGAAGTATCTTCCTCCAACTAGCTTATAAGTGGATTGGAAGGAAAACGGTAGGCATTTTGCACCCCATTTCTCGGGGCTTGGGTAGCGGAAAGCGGGATCGCCATCGAGTCTAGCGGGAATGCGTTCCCTCATTTTCTTGGCGATGATCGAATCTAGGATGAGCATGGCTACTTCTCTTCTTTTCCAAACTTGCGGTGATAGCCGAAGACGTAGGTGTTAAAGGCTTTGATGAATCTGCCATTTGCCATCGCAAGAATCGCCATCGTGGACTTGGTATCGAGCTGCCCGCCCATGCCGAGGGAGCGAAGAGGAGTCTGCGTAATGCCGGCTTTCATCATGCCGTAATTAGGATCGTCTTCGGGAAGGTCGATGGCCTCCATGGCCTTCTTATAGACCTTCTTGCCAATCCAGGTGTTGGCAATGTCGCTTAGGGTGCTATCGAGGGTATAGGGCTTGGACCTAGAGTCATGAAGAAGCGGGACTGGACGGCCAAGCAGCGTCTCGAAGTCGTTATCGTAGCTAAGGAAGCCGTCCTTCCCTGGGGCATAGTAGACCGGAAGCTGGGTGCGAAGGCTGGGGAAGCTCCAGATGGAGACGACGTGGAGGTCGATCTTCTTGGCGATGTCGGTGGAGGAGTTGCCGATCTCAAGGGTATAGACGCCGCCTTCGACGGCAAAGGAATGCATGCCTAGGTCGAAATGGGCGAAATCGCTTTGGGTGAGTTCGAAGGTCACGGTCTTCCTATCGTTGGCCTTCAAGGCAATCTTATCGAAGGCGATGAGGGTGCGAAGCGGCTTAAAGACATTGCCTTTGCTCGGTTCAGAGTAAAGCTCGACGACGTGCTCGCAGGGGAAGGAGGAAAGGTTTCTCACTTCGACGGAGACCTTGACCTTCTTGTCTGGATCAAGGGTGGCGTTAGTGAGAGACATGTCGCCATATTCGATATTGGCGTAGCTTAAGCCGTGGCCGAAAGGATAGGCGACTTCGCGGTTGACGGTCGCGTAATAGCGGTAGCCGACATAGATGGATTCGCGGTATAGGGATTGGGCCTGGGAACCAGGATAGAAGCCAAAGGACGGGACCTCAGAGAGGTGGACCGGCCAAGATTCGGCAAGGCGGCCGCTGGGGCAGACTTTGCCAGTGAGGAGGCGGTCAGTCGCCTCTCCTCCCGCTTCGCCAGCAAGATACATCAAAAGGATGGCTTTGGCTTTCTTCCTAAAGCTCATCTCCACAGGCGAGCCGACGGTTAAGACGACAATGATGTTCTGGTTAACGGAATATAGCTGGGAGAATAGGCTCGTCTGCTCATCGGGGAGCAATAGGTTCTTTCTATCGAAGCCTTCCGATTCATAGGATTCCGGCAAGCCGAGGAAAAGGATAACGTTCTTGGATTTGGAGGCGAGGTCAATGGCCTCGATGGCGAGGTTGGCATCGCGTTCGCCATCTAGCGTATAGCCAGGGGCAAAGGGGATCATCTCTTTCCTATTGGCGTTGACCGCGTCGAGGAAAGAGACGAGATGGGCAGCGTTGACGGAGCTAGATCCGCCTCCGCCATAGCGCGGGGTGCGGGCGAATTCGCCGATGACGCAGCAGTCGGAATAATCCTTTAGCGGGAGCAGGCCATCATTCTGAAGAAGGACAGCGCTCTTTTCGGCGATGGTTCTAGCCAAGGCATGAGCTTTGTCGCTGTCAAAGGCTAAGTCTCTCTTCCTGCCTTCAACGACTTTGCCATGGAGAGCGAGGATCCTATCCACAGACTCATCGATGGCGTGGATGGAAAGCGCGCCTTTTCTAGCGGCGCGGATAAGCTCTTTCTTGCGTTTGAATTGGCAGGGCATCTCCACGTCGAGACCGCGGTTATGGTCAAGGATGTTATCGGCGGTCGCGCCCCAGTCGGAGATGACGACGCCTTTATAGCCCCATTCGTTGCGGAGGATGTCTTTAAGCAAATAAGAGTTAGAGGAGGAATAGACGCCGTTGATCTTGTTATAGGAGCACATGATCGTCCAAGGAGAGGATTTCTTGACGGCGATCTCAAACGATTTGAGGTAGAGTTCGCGGAGGGCACGCTCATCGACGATCGAGTCGTTGACCATGCGGTAGTACTCCTGCGAGTTGCAGGCGAAATGCTTCAAGGAGCAGCCAACGCCGCTATCCTGAAGACCATTGATATAGGCGGAGGCCATCTCACCAGAAAGAAGAGGATCCTCGCTGAAGTATTCAAAGTTGCGGCCGCAGAGCGGATTGCGTTTGATATTGGCGCCAGGAGCCAAAAGGATGTCGGTGGAATTCGCGCGGCATTCAGCGGCCAAGGATTCGCCAAGGCTATGGAGGAGTTTTCTATCAAAAGAGCAGGCAGTCAAAGCCGGGGCCGGATAGGCGGTCGCGGGGACGAACTCCTTCATCGAAAGGGTGTCGCCGCTTCCTTGGGCGGGCTTTCTTAATCCTAGCGGACCATCGTGGACGATGATGCTGCCGAGCTTAAGGCTCCTAGCTCCGCGGATCTTCCAGTTGCCCTTGCCATAAAGCAATGCGCATCTTTCCTCCAGATTGAGACCTTGTCTTTTTAATTTCTTATGTGCCATATACGTTCGATTATCCCCCTAAGAGGGGGAAATTGGAATAAGCGCATATTTGCGTGCATAATATTCCCTATGAACAAAACCATTTATCTTGCAGGCGGCTGCTTCTGGGGAGTCGAGGCTTACTTCAAGCAGCTAAAGGGCGTCATCGACACGACCGTCGGCTACGCCAACGGGAATACCTCCTTCCCGAAATATGAGGATCTAAAGGCAGGAAAAGCCACCCATGCCGAAACCGTCAAAGTCGATTATGACGATGAGGTCATCCCGCTAACCAAATTATTAGAGCACTACCTTCGCTTCGTCGACCCTTATTCCGTCGACCAACAAGGCCATGACAAGGGACATCAATATAGAAGCGGCGTCTATTACACCGATCTCCTTGATGGCATCACCGCCGAGAACTACTTCTCTCACCTCTTAAAGCCAGGGTACAAAATCAAGATTGAGAAGATGCTCAATTTCTATCCGGCCGAGGAATACCATCAAGACTATCTTGATAAGAATCCGGGCGGATATTGCCACGTGAACCTCAGCCTTATCAAACCAAGCGAAAAGAAATAAGCGGTTCAGAAAAAATAAGTTTTTCAGCGGCGTCGCATCACCGCTTTTCCTCTAAGAAAACCTTAAAGGGCCATTGCACTTTTTTTAAAACCCTCAAAATTAGTTTCCAAAAACCAACAAAGACTTTTTCCTCAGAAAGACATCAAGTATATTTCGACCGCCTAATGGACTTTGTTTTTCCTTTGCAAAATTCTCTGGTTCATTTTTAGGAAAGGCAATGATGGATATCGATTGATAAGCGGGTTGATTCCCGCTTTTCTTTTGCTGTCGGAAAGCGAGTGGAAACGAAAAAACCAGGCTTTTGCCTGGCTTAGATTTTTACCTGGTGGACCTTGTCGGGCTCGAACCGATGACCTCCTCCATGCCATGGAGGCGCTCTCCCAACTGAGCTAAAGGCCCATAGTTTTTTCTACGCCAATCTATTGGCGCGTTGATAAGAATAAGCATCAAAGGGCATGTTGTCAACGTCTTTTGGAAATCTTTTTCGAAAATTTTGATTTCGTCCATATTTGCGCGTAAATGCGCGCCTAGAAACCAATGATTTTAGCTCTATAATTGGTACGTTATGAATGCCCTGGACACGTTTCTGGATAAAGCCGAAAGCAAAGTGGATGCCTTTTTTTCCAAGAAGTGGCGTTTCGCGGTGATACTACCGCTGCTTTTGCTTTCCCTTTACATCCTTTATTTCATCTTCTGCTTTAAGCTAGGCGACACCTATACCGCCAAGGAGCTAGGCTTTGCCACCGAAGCAAAAGGCAAAGCCGCCGGCATCGTCTTGATTGTCTACGTCATCCTTCTAGCCTTCGCCTTGGCTTATATGATCGTCAGAAAGAGAATCAACGGCTATCGCCTAGCCCTTTTCTTCCTTTGGCTATTCGCTGGCATCCTCGTCTATGTCCTCGGCATCCGCAACTTCAATAACGGCGGCTACAAGCATGACTTCGGCACCTTCGGCCTAGGCGGGCACTGGCAGATCATCTACGAGATCTTCAACACCAATAAGCTCCCTGAGGTGAATCTCGATAACCAGTTCTATCAGCCGAAGTTCTTCCACGCGACCATCGCCGCCTTCATGAAACTCAACTACTTCCTCTTCCCCTATGGGGAGAATGCCAATACGACGATCTCCGTCATCGCCAATGGAAAGAATGCGGAGGCCTTATCCTTATTCACATACCGCGAATACGCCTCCTTCGAATCCGGCCGCATCTATATGGCTTTCGTCGGCATCCTCATGGGCTATGCCTATATCCGCATACTCAAGGAGTTGAAGCTAACGGGAGCGAAGATGGGAATCGCTTCCTTCTTATTGCTTTCGGTTCCGATGAACGTCTATGTCGCCATCAGCGGCAACAACGACTGCCTTGCCTATACCTTGATGCTATATAGCCTTCTATTCGCTTTGCGTTACCGCAGCTATGGCAAGACCTCTTCTTTGCTCTTCGTGGCCATCTGCCTTGGCTTAGGCATGGAGACGAAGCTAAATGCCGGCATCATGGCTTTGCCTATCGCCTTCATCTTCTTGCTGGAGCTAATCAAGAAAGCCAAAGCCCTTAAAAGCGAAAACGGAAAGAAAGACTTTATCCGCTTCTGGATTCAGATCGCGGTATTCGCAGTCATCGTCTTCCCGCTAGGCCTAGGTGGGCATATCTATAACGCGGTCAAATACCATGAGCCGATCGGCTATGTCCTAAATCTAGAGCGCAATGGCATCTTAAAGTCTCAGCATATCGATAACGATGAATTTGGAATATTCAAAAGGCTTGTCCTCTTCCCTAGCGGCGACCTTTTCACCTATATTTTCAATCTCGCCGCCGGCGACATGAAAAACTATCCCAATATCAGCACCTACGATTACAACATCTGGACCTCTTTCATTAAGTACAGCCTATTCGAGGAGCATAAGTTCATCAATGAACTCGCCACCCCGGGGCTAGGATGGCTATTCTACCTTGGCTATTGTCTTTATATAACCTTAGGATTCCTCTTCATCGTCGCGGTCATCTATTATGCGGTGAAGCTTATCCGCGGCAAAGGGAAAGAGTTCTTCCATACAAGTCTCCTAGGCGTCATCTTCCTAACGGGATGGCTGAGCTTTGGCTACTTCTGCTGGAAGTATCCAGTCAGCTGCACGATGAATGCGCGTTATGCGATGATCCTATATCTGCCCATCGGCATTGGCATCGCCTGCTTCGGCGTTGACGGCGTCAAAGACATCATCAGAATCATCCACAAGGCAAAAGAGCAAAAGAGAGCCGCGGAATAATCCGCGGCGACTTTTCGTCTTTGGGGTAGATAGATTATCTATCCGGCCCTTTTTCGACTTTGTAGGTCGGCTCATCGATGACTTCGACTTTCTCGATGACGACATCCTTATACGGTTGGTCGCGGCCATCGGTATCGACGGAAGCAATCTTGTCGAGGACATCGAAGCCATCAACCATCTTGCCGAAGGCGGCATACTGGCCGTCTAGATGCGGGGCATCCTGGTGCATAATGAAGAACTGGCTGGAAGCGGAGTTCGGGAACATGGTGCGGGCCATGGAAATGACGCCGCGGGTATGCTTAAGGGGATTGGCGACGCCATTGGCTGCGAATTCGCCTTTGATGGTATAGGGGCAGTGCTTGCCTTTGAGGTCGCCCCAGCCGCCCTGGATCATGAAGCCCTTGATGACGCGGTGGAAGATTAGGCCATCGTAGAAACCGCTTCTGGCGAGTTCAACGAAGTTAGCCGCGGAGTTCTTGGCGGCTCCGTAGTCGAGTTCGAGAGTCATCGTCCCGAAGTCTTTGACAGTGATTTTGATCATGGTTTTTGCTATTTCCTTGCTTGGTTCTATTGTCCTCCTTTTAAACAAAAGCGTACACAATAAAACTCGCGATGGCATAATTGAGCCAGCGTGGTATATTTATGCCCGCGTTCAAAGCAGAGGGAACCATTATGAAGACACTTCTATTCGTCATTCTCGATCATGTCGGAGCCACGGAAGAGCTTCTCCAGAAGCTGTCCAAAGAAGGCTATAACGGCACCGTTATCTCCACCACCGGCATGCACCACGTTCTCCCGAAGCTTGAAGATCAGTCCGTCTCCGTCAGCTTATCCACCATCGTCGATGGGCTTCCTAGCGGCAACCTCACCCTCTTCATCATCATTGACTCCGATAAGCTTGAACTCCTAAAGGCGGAGATCAGGGAAGCCACCGGCGAATTCAAGCTCATCCAGGGCGGCATGTTCTCCCTTCCTCTTCTCGACGTCGAAGGCAATTTCTAAGCGAAACTTCGTCAAACGCGGGCCCCTGCCCGCGTTTTCTTTTTATCCACATAGTTTGGACCTATAATAGCCCCATGGTCACGTGTATCATTTTCCTATGAATTGAAGGTTGATTGTAAACTATATGTGGTTTTAGAAATTTTTGATGGTCCGCATCCAACCAAA
>CADCPN010000030.1 GCA_902803375.1 uncultured Erysipelotrichaceae bacterium
ATACAGGGGGTGGAAATCGGGGCGGAAAGCGGAAAAGATCCGATGAAACGGTGGTTAACAGCCCGCATGTGCACTTTTTGCCTTTAAAATTTTTTGCAGTAAGGTTTTGCTAGAACAAAAACGGCCACCCTTTCGTGAAACTGTAGCCTCAAAGTGGGTAGGAAGCAAAAACCCAGCCTATTTTTCACTTGACTAGTTCATCTTTATAGAATGTGGGGTTTTCCTTACCTTTATGCTAAGATATCCCCGCTCAGGCTCTAAGGAGGGCCTAACGTCATTGGAAATTCCTAGTTGGCTGTCAATTCTACTAATTGTCGTATTGGTCGGTATGTGCGCTTTCTTTAGCTGCACAGAAACTTCATTCTCTTGCCTAAATAAATATAAATATCGCGCCCTAGCGCAAGAAGGAAACAAGACGGCGAAGCAAATCGTCCGTCTCTCCGATTCTTTTAACACGACCCTCGTCTCGGTTTTAATCGGCTATAACGGCGCTTCGATCGTGATTTCCGTTCTCTCCACCTTCTTGTTCTTGAATGCATTCAAGGTTCCTCTTGATGAGCACCTTCTCGATGAGAACGTCGTGTCCCTAATCGCTTCTATCGCCATGGCCTTCGTGACCTTCCTTTTTGGCGACACCATCCCGAAGTTCGTCGGCAAGAAGATCCCCGATACGATGGCTAGGGTCAATGTCTACCCGATGACCGTCTTCATCATTCTCTTCTATCCGCTTGGCTTGGTTTTCCGCGGCATCACTTGGCTATTTGGCAAAGCTTTCCATAGCAAAGAAATTCCTGAACTCACCGAAGAGGATTTCGCATCCGCAATCGATGAGGCCGAGGATTCCGGCGTTTTCGAATCCAATGAATCTAAAATCATCCAGAACGCGCTTGAATTCGACGATACCCGCGTCAAAGAGGTTTTGACCCCTCTCCGTAGCATGAAGATGATCGATTCCTCCGGTTTGACGAAGGAAAAGCTTCTTGCCTTTATCAAAGAATGCCCATATTCCAGAATCCCGGTTTATTACAAAGACAGGAACAAGATCGTCGGAATTCTTGTTGTGAAGGATTTCCTTTCGGCTTATTTTTCCGACCCCAAAAACACCTCTTTCATCTCTTATGTGAAGAAGCCGTATTTTGTTTATCCCTCCATTCACATCGATGATTTAATTGAAGGCTTCCGCGAGCACCATACCCAGGTCGCCATCGTCCGCAACAAGGATGGCGTCCTTGGAATGTGCACGACCGAAGACGTCCTTGAAGAGCTGGTTGGCTCCATCGCCGAGAAGAATGCTAAAGTGGAGGTTTCCAAATGAGCCTCACCTCTATTATCTACATCATCGTCATCATCGTCCTCATGGCGATGTCCGCTTTCTTCTCTGCTTCCGACATGGCGTTTGCTGCTGTGAATATGAGACAGCTAAAACGCGCTGCCGACAACAATGAGAAGCTAGCCAAAAAGACATACCATTTTGCCACGAATTACGATAAAACCATAACTTCTTTGCTCTTTGGCAATAACCTTGTTAACATCCTTGCCTCCTCTTTGGGCACCCTTTTGGCCATCAATTTGGCAATGGATTTCAACCTTGATGCCTCGCTTACGTCAACGGTGATCACGGTCATCATGCTCGTCGTCGTCTTAACCTTCGGCGAGATCGTTCCGAAAGCCTTCTCTAGAGTTCATAGTTTCGGTATGGCCAGGACGGCAACCCCAATCATCGCCGTGCTTCAGGTTATCTTCTTCCCCGTCGTCTTTGTCGTTACTCGCTTTGCTAACTTCGTCACCAAGCCGATCATTGACCACGTCTATGACCCGGAAGACGTCGCCCCAAGCGATGATGAACTCGCCCAGATGGTCGAAGCCATTGAAAACGAGGGCATCATCGATGAGGACAACGCGGATATGCTTCACCGCTCCCTGGAGTTCAAAGATACCTCTGCCTATGAGGTCATGACTCCGAGAATGAAAATCGAAGGCATCTCCATCGATACCAACCTTAATAAGTTCGTACGCACATCCAATGCCTTCCGCCATTCTAGAATCCTTGTTTACAAGAAGAACTACGACCACATTGTTGGCTATATCCAGGTTAAGACCTTGCTTAAAGCCATGCTGAATGAACAGCCCTTATCGATGGATTCCCTTCTTACCCCGATTCTTGCCGTCCCAAGAACCATGGAAATCTCCTCGGTTCTTAGCCTAATGAAAAAGTCCCATCACCATATTGCCTTAGTAAAGGACGAATACGGCGGAACCGAAGGCATCATCACCCTTGAGGATATCCTCGAGGAACTCGTCGGCGAACTTTGGGATGAATCCGAGCCGGTGAAGATTGATATCGAGAAGACCAAGAAGCGCAATGTCTACCGCGTCGCGGGCTATACCGACATCGAACGTTTCTTCGAAGCCTTCCATATGGACGAAGAAAAACTTGATGAAGACTATGAGACTCTCTCAGGCTTCGTCATCGATAAGCTAGGCAGATTCGCTCAAGTCGGCGATATCCTTAAATGCGGCAAGGTCGACATCAAGGTCACGAAAGCTAGCCCTTATACCGTCGAAGAGACCGAAGTCGTCTATCATCCAAGAAGAAAAGAAGAGGACTAACGCCCTCTTCTTAATGCTGACATATAAGACCGATAGACCTCGATGGCCAATTCATCAACCGGCTTCTCATCCGTGACGATGACGAAGTCGGTTTTTGCTATTTCCTTATCATCGAATGCGACGCGGTCATTCTTTAACCTTGCCTCGATATTCTCAGGGAGATCGCCCCTTCCTTCCATGCGAGCCTTTCTGGTGGCCTCGCTGCACTTAAGATAGAAAGTAATGACGGAAGGATTATTCAAGGCGAGGAAAGACTTCAAACCCTTTGGATCGACGATGACGACTTTGTCATCGCTGATCTCTGCCTTTGAGCAGCCATAGTAGTTGCCATTATAGCAAGTGGTTTCGACAAAGGCGCCTTTTTCCTTTAGGGCCAAGAACTCTTCCTTGCTGACGAAATGGTAATCCACTCCGTTGACCTCGCCGACTCTCGGAGTGCGGGAGGTGTGGGTAACCGCCTTCTTCACCCCATAGAGGCGGTAAAGGCATTTTGCGATTTCAGTTTTTCCACAAGCGGATGCGCCGACTAAAACAATCATGGTGAAAGAAGTATAAGACAAAACCTTTAGGTTTTCCTCCTTGAGAAAAAGAATTTTTCAAAAATTGAAGACCTTTTCCGTTTTCGCCCCCTAAAAGGATAGTGAGGAGAGTATGAGCAAAAATGAAAAAAGACATACCAGAAAATCCGACTGCCCCAACCGCCGTCTCCCTAGAGGAGCACGCGCATATCCTTGCCATGATGGTGAGGAGATCCTTGCTTGAGGTTAATCTTAGCCCCGATGCCCATTTGGAGGACATCGATAGGAATTACCTCCAGGATTATAAGAACACGCCTGCTGGCAAGGTCTTGTTACGCGTCCTTGATCACATGGACACACTTTATCCCGATGAAAGGGAAATCTTCGTCAAAGATATCCTGGAAGCCGGACGTCACTACCGCTTCTGGTACTTCGATAGAAGAACACGAAAAGAAGAGAAAGAGATGACGGATAAATTATCCGGGTGGTGCAAGAAAGAAAATGAAAAGCACCGCCGCTAGTAACTTAAAACTTTCTCTAGCTCTCATTGGATCTTTACTAAGCCTAGGCGCCACGACCTACGTCTATACGCCGCTTTCTGCAAACGTCACAAACATCAAAGAAGGTGCTGATGTGAATGTGCATACAGAGTGGGAGAAAAGCGAGGGCAAAAGATTTCGCCATACGGTCTTTCTCTATGACCGTAAAGGCGGGAATCTTCTCTATGCTTCTCCAACCACGCATGTCACGGGAGGGGCCATCGAAACCTGGAGAAATGATTTCACCTTGCCATGGGGGAGCGGTGTTTCCAGAGCCTCTTTCTTTATCCGCGTCGAAGTCGTCGTGGAGAAATGGCAAGTCTTTGGCTATCACGATTACCCATACACCACAGATTTCTCGATCAACCGTGTTAATGACCTCCCTTCCCCGCGGGAAATTGAAACCGAAAAAAATTATTTTACTGGCTTGCTGGCAATGTATTCAGACCATGGAAAAAAGAAGTTTGATGCCGAGTCAATTCGCGTAGACAAATACAAGCCTGGAACCCATGCAGCGAACTACAGGGGTATCGACATCTCATCGCAGGGTTTGCTTTTTCATGGCCTTGATTACGATAACGATCCAAGAGGAGATGTGACGCTTTACATCTACTCGTATTTAGAGGACTTCGCCTTTGCGAAACAAACATTTTTCGCGGGGAGACGAGCTAGGGAAATCCCGCTCGTCATGAGCTTCGATGACGAGGCTTATGTCGGAGATATCCCATTCGATAGGTATCGATTTTTGGCGAAGGATTACTACCAAGTTGATAAGACGACGCTGAGGATGTCTGAGGCGACTTCAAATAAGCCTAACTGGAATTCCTTTCGCTCGAGAGACATCTTCCTCCCGCTTGGAACCGGTCATGATAGGGAGCCATATTCGATGGCGCTGTCCTTTACTAATGTAGGCAAAGCTAAATGCAGCTTTTATTTCTTCTTCACTGTGGTCAATGGAGACCGGTTCTTCGGGTCTTGTGAAAACAGCGATTATTGCGTCGCTTTAGGAGGCAAGCGCAATGCTTAATATGCTTTTTTCAGGATTCATCCTGATTTTCTCAATCCATGCCTTTAGCCTTGGACTTGTTTTTAAAGCCGCCAATAACGCCTATGTGGGGCTATATAAAGGCGTAGTTGAGAGCGCGGTGACTTATTACGGAGACAATGGCGAAAGGCTTCAAAAGCCTTATTTCCAATATAGGATTCTCGTCGCGAATTTAGATAAATACTTTGAAAGAGAGCTCAAGCCGCATGTTGAGTCGTATCGATATTCTCTCGAGTGTTACAACCGCGCGACTGGTGTCGTGACGCTTAGCGAGCCGGACGCTGTTGAAATCATCCTTCGCGTCAAAGTCTTTGGAACAGACCAATATCGGAGAACCGCTAGCTTTGTTATCAAGGAGGGCAATCGATGAGACTCGAAGAACGACTCGTCCCCTTTGTTGAGGAGTCATTCCTCTCTCCACTTTTGAAAAACCAAGGCGTCACCGATATCTCTTGGAATGGCGAATCTATTTTCTACATGGATAATCGCCACGGCAGAAAGAAAGCAAACATTGATATAGATAATGATGGAGTTGGCAATTTTTTACGACAGATAGCCAATTTCGCAGAACAGCAGTTCTCTTATATGGAGCCATTGTTGGATGTCAGTTTCGGAAGATATCGACTAAACGCGACCTTTCAAAGCATCACGCGAGTCAACAACAAGCGCTGTTATTCTTTCTCTCTTCGTGTGGCTTTTCCGGGAAGTGCTGTGGAAAACTCCAAAGACTTCTTTGGGCCAGGCTGCAAAGAATTATTGCTGAAAGCCCTCGAGAATGGCGAGTCCATTGTCATTGGAGGCGAGACGGGAGTCGGCAAAACCGAGCTACAAAAGTTTTTATTGCTTCATTTACGTCCGGCGACGCGCGTCATAGTCATCGACAATGTTCAGGAGCTTGAACTCAGCCGCGGGGACGGATCGGTGGATATGACAAGCTGGCTCGTGGATGAAGATAACGCCCACGCGACTTTCCCGGCGCTTATTCGTAATGCGCTGCGTAACAATCCAGACTATTTGCTGGTCGCCGAAAGCCGCGGGGCGGAGATGCTGGACGCCCTAGCAGCTGTTATGTCGGGCCATCCAATCATTACGACACTGCATGCGAAGGACATCGATGCGATTCCGCACCGAATGGCACGCATGGCAATGCAAGGCAGTACAAACCTGGTTTATCGTGAATTAATTGGTGATATCTACCATCACTTTTCCTTATTGGTATTTCTAAAGAGAAGAATCGATGAAAACGGCATTATTCACCGTTATATCGAGACGATTGGAAGAATGAATGACAGAAATAGATGTGTAGACATTATCTATAAGGAGAAAAACTCATGAAAATGAATTTTCTTGTCTCACTCGTGCTTGGATTGATTGCAGGTGGAGCCTGTTATTTAGTATCGGAAAACGTTTATGCCGGGGCAGGCGTCGGGGCAGGCTTCTTTATTCTTTTGGCCTTTTTCGTTTCGCCAATGCTAGATCGTTTCAAAGAGAAAAACCTCAAAAGGCACGAATGCTATCAGTTCATTAACTCCTTCATCGTCACTCTCTCGGTGACGAAATCCTTAGACAGGGCCTATGAGTCTGGAATGGAGGATTTGGGGCCGGAAGCTAAAAAACTTAATGCATCAATTTCGGAACTCAATCCCAGCGAGAGAGTGGAGTATCTGGCGAGTTACTTTGAACAAGGCATTTATGGCATGTTCGTTTCGATTGTTTCGATCTACATCGAACAAGGCGGAGATGTATTAAGCCTTTCTTCTGAATTGCTTGCCGAACTCACGAGAATCGAAGAGACCGAGCTGTCTGTAATCTCTACGAACAGAAAGAACGTTGTTGAATTCATTTCACTTTGGGCGATGAGCCTAGCAATCGTTTTATTCATGCGTTTCGGGCTAAGCTCTTTTTATGGATACCTTAAGGGAAGCACAACGTATTTGGTTGCGTTATTATCGTTCTTTTTCCTCCTTGGAATCTCTCTTGCCGTCTATTTTTCCAACTATACTGGCGAAAAACTAATTGTATATACAAAAAGAAAGAGAAAGAGTGGTAAAAAACAATGAGCTTAAACAGTTTAAAAAAGAAGATGATTGCGTGCGGGTGCACGCCCGCAAAGGAATTCCTTTATTACGCTGTATTCGTTTTATTACTGGTCGCGTTAGAGGTGGCGCTCTATTTCTGGAAAGGCGTGAGCTACTATCTGCTTTTCCCCGTTTTAATCTTGGTAGTATTTACTTTTGTTTTTCTCACGCGATATGACACTCGGCTGAAGGCCAAAGCGGAACGGGATGAAGAAGAGTTCGTCAGACTGTTTACCTATTTCGGAATCTATATCGACGATGGCTATAACATCTATAGCGCATTATCCGGGCTTCTTCCGTATGCGAATGATTCGGTAAAACCTCGACTAGAAAGGCTTCTTCAAGAGATCGACGATGACAAAAGCGTTACGCCATTCATAACTTTTGCAGAAACGTTTTCTGATAAGCAAATTCGTCAAGTCATGATGAGCGTTTACCAAATGGTTGATCAAGGGTCGACCGGAGTATTCATTAGCCAATTTTCGCATTTGTTCGGAAGACTCTCCGACCAAAAACACGAAGAGAGCAAAAGAAGAAGAACACAAAAATTAAGCAGCCTTTCATTCCTGCCGTTGCTTGGCTCCGGCGTTGCGATGGTTATGCTGACGACGGCTCTTGTGGAAATCATGGGAGGCGTGATGAATGGCCTATAAACTTGGCTTATTGCTCAGTTTTGTCTTTATGATGTCCGTCATGCTGTTCGCCGGAGATCTTCTTTGCGTTAGTCAAATCCACTCAGCGTTAGATTCCATTGCCTTGACCGTAAGTTACCGCGTTGCAAAGGAGGGAATGGTCAGCGATGAAACGAAAGATTTTGTGAGGAATTCTGGAGCCGAGTTTATTCCGGTTACGTCGGGAACTCCTTCCTTAGGCGAGACGTATGAATTCATCATCGCCAAGAGGTACAAGCCCATCATTATGTCCAAAAACGAAACGGTGATCTCCGTGAAAAGAAGTACCGTAATCGGCTTCTATGATTCGTATTACTAAAGAAAGGAGGTGAGCAATCCATGTCTGAAATTAAAGGTCAGCTACTAGGAATGCTAATGGTTCTAGTAGTCTTCTCCCTCGTCGGTATGGTTCTTTATAACAACTTTAAGAGCACGACCGAAAAGATAACTGAGAAAATGAACGATGAGAGCGTACTCATCGATGCAATGAACTGATGGCACGAAATAAGGCGACCGGCGGAAAATGCTGGCCGCCTTATTTATTTGACCGAAATGTTAGCATGACTATAATATCGGCAAGGAAACTTTAACCTATGAACGAAGAAATCAATAAAATTAAGGCCCTCTTCTGTGAGAGGCTTAACGTCAAAGACGTCGATATGGCGATGAACCTTGCCGATCTCGGGCTCGATAGCCTTGATGTCGTCGAGATGTGCTACGCCGTTGAAGAAGAGGCGGGTATCCACTTTGAAACCGAAGAACTCTCTTCCTTCAAGACTGTTGGCGACCTATTCTCTTCCATCGAGAGAAAACTCGCTGAAAAAAAGTAATCCAAAGGAACTTAGTTGAAGGCGACCCATTTGGGTCGCTTTTGTTTTTCATTCAAATAATCTTTGGCCGGCGGTCGAAGGCGCGGATAAACAAAACACTGTATTTTTTAGAAACCATGAAATGCCGAAAGTAGCCGATTATATGTACGTTTCTTATTGATTTAAAAAAATATTTCAAAAGGCCTTGCAAAGGTTGGCCTACATGTTTAATATTATCGAGCGCTTAAAAGCGTAAGTGCTTAGCTAGCTCAATGGCAGAGCAATCGGCTGTTAACCGATCGGTTGTAGGTTCGAGCCCTATGCTAAGCGCCACCTGGCCTGTTGGAGAAGAGGCTTAACTCATATCCCTTTCAAGGATACACTCATGGGTTCGAATCCCGTACAGGTCACCAGGTACAAAACAAAAAGGCTCCTAATTTCGGTTGGGAGTTTTTTTCATGCCTTTTTACCGGTTGCGGCGTGGCGAGGTAGAGCCAGAATGGCATAAGCGTACGCTTATGCGTTTGGTAATCATCCCTTATTAAATATAATTTGCCGTAACGGGACAGGATTGCTTGGGCAATTTCTATATGACAGTAAGATTTTCCAAAAAAATAGAAAACAAAGGAATATATTGAATTAGTCAACTGAAAGTGGACAATTTATGAAAAAGAGCATCAGAGCCCCGATTCAGCCCTGCGCTCTGTCGGGGTTTTGCAATCTAGGCTCTAAAAGAGCCTTTCCTCGTTCCGACACGGACGCAGTCCCTCAGGCATCTCTTCGGGCCGTCGGACCGGTGGAACTCGAAGCCCGTGCAAAACTCGTCCTTGAGCCTCAGGTTTTCGAACTCAAGCCGCTCCTTCTTGGTCAGTTTTCTCATAGATTTATAGCATAAAAGTGGACTGGGTTTTTTGCTTCCTGTCCACTTTGAAGTCACGCTTCATCTATAAAGAATTGTGGTATTTTCTTACGAGTTTTTATTCGTCGTCGGCTTCATCGTCACCGCTGTCATCGTTAGTGAGCTCGTCGGCCCAGTTATGGGGCTCGACTTTGCCCTGTTCAAGGTTTGCCTTTTCGAAGACATCAGCAATAAGTTGCTTTGCGCGTCTCATCGATAGGTCGGATTTGACCTTGAAGACAAGCGGGATGGCTTCATAAATTTTCTTGTCAGAGGCATCCTGGACCGGGAGGGTCGTGGAAGCATAGTCTTTCGGATCCAGAGCCATATAAAGCTTTAGTCCTTTGCCGGCGACGGTCATCTTGATGTAGGTAACCTTGTGGAGGCGGAAGGTATCGCCGGAATTGGAGGTACGGCACTTGACGCCGTAGCTCATGATCTCCGATTTGAGCTCGTTATAGTTGCTCTTTAGTTCGGGATCGGCGTTTTTCATTCTATCGGTGAATGGGATGCGAATGATTTTGTCGTGGGGCGGAAGATTCGGATTGATGGCGCCAACAGGGCGTTTTTCACCAACAGCCGGTTTTTCAACGACGGGTTCGGGTTCCGGTTCAGGGACAACAACGGGTTCTGGCTCAGCGGGTTTTGGTTCTTCCACAATGACGCGGGCGGCTTCAACAGGAGCCGGAGTGGGAATGGTAACAGGCTTCTCGATGGTGGCAGGCGCCGGAGCGGTTTCAGTCTCGCGGATGATGACGGAGACAGGGGCAACACGGTCTTCAACCAGAGGTTTATTCTGCTTCATCTCCGCGCGGATGATTGCGCGGATGGCTTCTGGGGAGATGGAATCTCCTTCTTTTTTCTCCTCAGTTCTTGGGAGGCGAGACAGTTCCTGGGCGATGATGGAGCGGATGTCCTCAGCGGTGATGGACTTTTCTTTTTCCCGCTTAGTCTTTTCTTCTTCCTCGGCTTTGGCTTTTGCGTCGGCTTCAGCCTTGGCTTTCATAGCTTCTTCGACTGCCTTGGCTTTCGCGGCCTCAATAGCAGCGGCCTCTGCTTCGGCTTTTGCTTTTTCTTTAGCAGCCTTCTCCTTTTCCTCTTCTTGAGAACGGTGATAGGCGGCTAATTCATCACGGATAGCGGCACGGACGTCTTCTTCTCTAATGACGGCAGGAGCAGCTGGCTCAGAAGCAGCCGGCGCAGGGGCTTCTTTCTTTTCTTCTTTAGCGAGTTCGGCGGCGATGATGGCGCGGACGTCTTCCGCAGTGAGAGCAGGCTCACTGGCGGGCTCAACAATCACATCATCTTCTTCTTTAGGGGTTTTGAATTCATCAAGGAGGATAGCGCGGACATCATCAGCGGTCAGCGGCTTAGTTTCCGCGGGTTCCTCTTTGATCGGAGCTGGGACGGAGACGATGACGGGAGTGGAATTATCATTTTTCTCGCCAATCTCTTCCCTAACGATGCGACGGATTTCTTCAGCAGTTAGTGGTTTGGCGCCCGAGATGGCATTCTGGATTTCAGAGACTGGGACGTTGTTGCTTTCTTCTTTCTTGGCGGGCTCATTGACAACAGGGGTGCCGGAAGGACCAGGAGAATAGGTGTTAATGTACTGGACTAGGAACGGGCCAGAGACAGCGTTACCGCCCATTGGCATTCCCGCATAGGGGGCCTGAGGCTGATAAGGAGTGAACTCATCTTCCGCCGCGGCGCGAGCGCCACGGTAGTAGTCAGGTCCATCTTCCTTCTTCTCACCATGGATATCAGAAGCGATGACAGAAGCCGGAGCAGGAGCCGCGACATCAGATTCATGGACGACGATGACACCATCGCTGCCATTGGAATTGGCATCTCTTCCGTTGACGGATTTTTTAGCAGGGACACGGCCGAGATAGATGCAATCGCTGAAGATAGCGATGTAGGCAAGTGCAATGCCAATGGCTATGAAAGCAACTGGGGCAAAGCAGAGGATGACCCAGCCGATGTTAAGGGCATCAGCTTTGTAGTAGCCAAGGACGAAAGTAATGTATCCGCCAGGTTCATCATATGCGGCGGCGGTACTGCCGAGGGTCAAGCCTTTGATGAAGTCCTTGGTGAAGAGGACGATGATCACATAAAGGGTAAGAGCAGTAAGAACAAGGAAGGCAAGGTCTTCAAATAAAGCCTTTGGTCTTCTAGCCTTGGCAAGCATGATGATGTGAATGACTAGCAAGACGAAGCTCACACCAAGAATTGACAGTCCAAGAATGGTGACCATCGGGAAGGTTCCATTAAAGAAGCTAAGGAAAACCTTCCAGGCCTTACCAATATCGTGAAGATCCGACTTTTCAAAAATCGCATTAGCTCCCATAACATCCGGCAAGAAATAAAACATTGCCATGCCACCAAGAAGGAAGATAAAGCTGAATAACGTTTCAAGAATGACATTTTTCTTCATAGCAAAAGTCCCTCAGAAATATATCGCTAACTAAGTTTAGCCTACAAAACTCAAATATTAAAGATAAATCGCGCGCGTGTGCATAAGAAAAGTATGCAAAACTTAGTTTGAATACCTTTTTGCGCAGAAAATACGGATTCTATTTTGTAGGACTTTTACATTTAATTCTCCTGCAAAAGTCTTTTCACCGTCCATGCACCACGCTTGATTTGCGTCAGTTTTGATCTTCAGTTTCGATGCAGAAATCTTCGTCACACCCACATGGAAGAAGTAATGCAAAAGGCCATTGAACAAACCTGGTTTTGCAAGTAATAGCTCTACCTTGCCATCATGCATTGATGATCTGGGGTTCACGCAAAAACCGCCCACATTTTTCCCGTTCAAAAGCAAGACGAACGGGGTTTTGCAATCGAAGGCCTTTCCGTCCACCTCTACGTGTGCATGGATTCTTGTGCGACGAAAAGCCTGCGTAACCGCCCTGAAATAATAGGAAAGCCTTCCATGTCTTTTTACGAGATAACGGGGAGTTGCGTAGGCAATATCAGAATAAGCCCCAACAGCAGCCATGTAGTTAAAGGCTGTTCCATTGCAATCAACAAGATCATAAGAACACGTAAAACCTTGCTTAATTATTTTCAGTGCTTTCTTGTAATTCCCTGCGATTCCGAAGTTTTTTCCGACGTCGCAGATGGTGCCGCCATTGATGTAACCTATGGTTGGAATCTCATTTTCATTGACGATTGCATTGATGATATGGAAAAAGGTTCCGTCGCCTCCGGAGATGATTAAAACATCATACTTTCCACAAGCTTCTTTCGCCTTCTTCATACCATCTTCTACTCCATCAAGAAGATGGGAATCCAAGGTATCAAAGCATAAAGAAAGCTCTTCCTTGATACCATCAATTCCTTGAAGGATCTTTCCGGAGCCAGAGGCTTTGGTGTAAAGGAAGAGCGCTTTCGTCATAGGTATATTCTACCGCAAGACGAGAGATTATTTCTTGTTCTTAATGCTAGCCGAGATAAAGCCATTGAATAATGGGTTCGGCTTCATCGGTCTAGAAGTGAATTCCGGGTGGAATTGGCAGGCGATAAAGAAGGGGTGATTCTTGAGCTCAATGATCTCAGCGAGGTCCTGCTGCGGGTTGATTCCCGAGAAAATCATGTCGCTATTCTCGAAGGCGGATTTGAAGGCATTGTTGAATTCATAGCGGTGTCTATGGCGCTCGCGAATGAGTTCTTGGCCATAGCATTTGTAAGCTAGGGTTTCCTTCTTGATGGCGCAGTCATAGGCGCCTAGGCGTAGAGTTCCGCCCATGTTGATGCCCGCATATTGATCATGGAGGAAATCGATGACCGGATACTTGGTCGTCGGATCAAATTCAGTGGAGTTCGCTTCCGGCATGTTGAGGACGTGTTCGGCGTACTCGATGATGGCAAGCTGCATACCGAAGCAGATGCCGAGGAACGGGATCTTGTTCTCTCTTGCGTAGCGGATCGCGGCTTTCTTGCCTTCTGCTCCTCTTTCGCCGAAGCCGCCCGGGACGAGGATGCCATCCACGTCAGAAAGGTATTCCGCGGAGTTCTTATACTTCACGTCCATGGCTTTGATCCACTTGATCTCCACCTTGGTGCCATGGGCATAGCCTGCAGCCTTAAGGGCCTGGACGACGGAGAGATAGGCATCTTGGAGTTCAACGTATTTTCCGACCAAGCCGATCTTCACAGATCCTTTTAGGTGAGTGACCTTCTCTACGAAAGCCCTATTCGAATCTAGTTCAGGAGCAGGCGCCTCTAGCCTAAAGTGATCAAGGATATAGTCGTCGATTCCCTGCTCGTGAAGGGAAATCGGGAGGGTATAAAGGCAAGGGGCATCGTCGGCCTCGAATACGCCTTTTAGGGGAACGTTGCAGAAAAGGGAAACCTTCTGCTTGGTGTGCTCGTCTAGCGGAACTTCGCTGCGGAGGATGATGGCATCAGGCTGAATGCCAAGACCTGTGAGTTCTTTCACGCTATGCTGGGTCGGCTTCGTCTTCGTCTCACCGCTCGTTTTTAGGTAAGGAACGAGGGTGTTATGAAGGAAGAAGGTGTTGTCATAGCCCATCTCTAGCCTTGCCTGGCGGATAGCCTCAAGGAAGGGAAGAGATTCGATATCGCCGACGGTGCCGCCGATTTCGGTGATGACGATATCGGCGCCGGTCGCGTTAGCCGCGTCAATAAGGCGCTGACGGATTTCATTGGTAATATGAGGGATGACCTGGACGGTCGCGCCAAGGTAATCGCCCCTTCTCTCGCGGTTAAGTACCGCGCTAAAGACTTTGCCAGAGGTGACAGAGCTTTCCTTGGTTAGGTTCTCATCAAGCCACCTTTCGTAATGGCCGATGTCAAGGTCAGTCTCTGCGCCGTCGTCCGTGACGAAAACCTCGCCATGCTGATATGGCGACATAGTCCCTGGATCAACGTTCAAGTAAGGGTCAAACTTCTGCATGAAGACTTTAAATCCTCGTTTCTTCAGAAGCATGCCGACGGAGGAGGCGGAGATTCCCTTGCCTAAAGAGGAAACGACACCGCCTGTGACGAAAATGAATTTTGTGGTCATGGTTCAATGTCCTTTTCTGTCTTTCCTATAAAAAGAAAAACAACGCCGAGAATTTTAAACCGGCGTTGTCCCTTGTAAAAAAGTTTTTTTAGTTTTTTATAACGATGTCCTAGTTTTCTTTAGGAAACTCCTGTGTGATGGATTTCCCGTTGATAAGGTCTAGCTGCAGCGTTTTGTAATGGCTCTTCATACCTTTGTGGATGGTGGAAAAGCTAAGGCCCTCATTCATATCCGCCTTGATGAGATAGAGGTTATACCTGCCTTCGGTGAAGGCTAAACCATCGCCATCATCTTCATAATGGTAGGTTGCCGCGGTCTCGCCAGTCCAAAGAAGGCGAAGGGTATCGCTCCACTCGGTGGTCTTAGTGCCGCGAGGGTTCATCGCGAGAAGAGAATGGGAACGCACGAAGAAGCAATTAGGCTCATCGGCAAGGCTCACAAGCTGATAGCCCTTCTTGTAGAGGCGGCCAGAGGCATAGGAATAGAAGTCATCAGGGAAGTAAACGCTCCTCACCTCTTCTCCTGCCGAAAGCATCGGGGCAAGCAACAAGGAATCGCCAAGCATCAGCTCGGTGTTCTCGTTAAGGACGTTAGGGTCCTCTGGGAAATTATAGACGAGAGGACGAACCGTCGCCCTGCCTAGGACGTTATGGAGATAAAGGCAATCGTAAAGGGCTGGGATAAGCTCGTAACGGAGCATAACGGTGGCCCTATAGATCTTCTGGGTCTCCTCGTCGAACTGATAGGCTTCCTGCCTCTTGCAGCCGCAAGCGCTGTGGTTTCTCATTAGGGGTGAGAATAAGGATGCGACGATCCATTTTCTCATCAGCTCGTCGGTGCAGTCGAAGTTGAAGCCGCCGATGTCGCAGCCCAAGAAGCCCATGCCCGAGAGGGAGAGGTTGCAGAACTGCGGGATGGTCATCCTCAGATGACTCCACAAGGATTGGTTGTCGCCAGTCCAGGTCGTGCTGTATCTCGCGCTGCCCGCATAGGCGGCGCGGGTGACGATAAAAGGTCTGCGTTTCACTCTGAGGAAGCCCTTATAGGTGGCTTTCGCCATGGAGTGGCCATAGACATTGTGGGCAAGGTAATGCGGATAGCCGCCCATCTCCACATCTAAAGGCAACGGCCCTTTGAAGGAAGCCGGCTCATTCATGTCGTTCCAGATGCCGCCAAAGCCATGGGTAAGGAACTTGGCGACGTGGTCAGCCCACCAGTTCTGGGTATGTTCATCAAGGAAAGACGGGAAGACGGAATCGCCAGGCCAAACCTCGTTATGGTAGACCTGTCCATCAAGCTTAGAGAAATGGTCGTCTCTAATGCCTTCGTCATAGACGTCATAGCCTTCTTCCGCCTTCACGCCGGCGTCGATGATCGGGACGATGTGGATGTCTTTTTCCTTCAAAGAGGCGAGCCATGCATCGATATTCGGGAACTTCTGCTCATCGATGCTGAAGTCTTTGTATCCGACCATATAGTCAATATCAAGATAGATGGCAGAAAGGGGGATGTCGGCTTTCCTATAGCCTTCAATCACTTCTTCTACCGTCTTTTTGTCCGGATAACTCCAACGGCTTTGCTGATTGCCTAACGCCCAGCGCGGCGGAAGCGGAGTCCTGCCGGTGAGAAGGGTATATTCGGCAATGACGTCAGGTAGGTTGCCAAGGAAAAGGTAGAGGTCAAAAGAACCCGCGGAATAGCTAACAAGCACTTTGTTCCTATCGGTTTTGTTGAAATCGAAAGCAGTCTTCGAGGAGTTATCTAGATACACCCCTAACGTCTTTTCCTTGTTAAAAAGGGTAAAGAAATTGATTGCCTTATATAGGGAAGGGAAGGAGTCCTCATGGGGATCGGGGATATCCGAGCACCAGTTGATATAAGCATAGCCGCGCTTATCAAGTGTGCCGGTCTTATCGCCTAAGCCATAGACGGGGAGGTTAGCATCGATAGAGAAGCCATTGATGAAGGAATCATGGCGTTCCACCTTGTGGCCTTCTTTTTCCTTTAGGCTTAGGTCTTCTTCTTTCGCCTCTGGCTTAAAAGGTTCAAAAACGTATACCGTTTCCCCGCCTTTCACGATAGAAAAACCCATATCCATGGAGAAAATAAGGGTGAGGTTGCCATAGCTAACCTCTGCTTTTCCTCCGTTATCGGAGGCAGAGACACCATCGATGGCATACGTGACTTTATCGATGGCGAAGCTAGGAAGAGGGTTCTCTTCGTAGATGCGGACGCCCGCATCGCTAAGGAAGCCGACGTAATAATTCTTATCGTTTGCCTGTAAGCAGGTAATTCCGGTTTTGGTATCGAGAATCGCTTTCATGGTTATTTTCCTAATCCGCCTTTGATGGCTTTGATCTCATCGATGCTGAAGCTGTATTTCTTGCCGCACCATCCGCATTCTAACTCAACGGGCCGTCCGTCATCGATGATGGACTGCAATTCATCTTTGCCGATGCTGGCGAGGATGTCTCCGGTCCTCTGTTTGGAGCAGTCGCAATAGAAGGCGACGTCCTTGACGCTTGTTTCGGCTTTATCTAATCCCGCGAAGAGGAGATCTAGTATTTGCTCTGGAGTCGCATCCGATTCCAGCAAGGAAGCCATCGGGGGCATCTTAGCGAAGTTCTCAGAGATCTTCAAGGCGATGGACTTATCGCCAAAAGGAAGGGCCTGGGTCATGTAGCCTAAAGCCTTCACGACTTTGCCTTCCTTATCCAGCTTCACGCCAAAGGCAAACTTCGCATCCAGCTGATCGGATTGCTCATAGAAATCGCTGAGGGTCTTGGCAACGTTATCCCCAAGGCAGGGAATCGTGCTGGTATAAGGCTCTCTTAAGCCCATATCCTGAATGATCGTGAAATAGCCATTGCCTAAGCCAGACTTGCCGTTAGGATTCTCCACATAGCCTTTGACGTGGCCATGGGAATCGCAGGTGACGATGGCTTTGCCTAAGTCGCCATTGCCGCGGATCTGCAACGTGAGCTTATCGTTATCGCCTTTCAGGTTATCCGCCTTAAGCAAAGCGCCCATCATAAGCTCGCCTAAACGCTTCGCAGCAAGCGGGGAGGAATGGTGATCGACTCTAGCGGTCTCAACGGATTCGGTGGCATCGACGGCGACGCCAAGCCATTCTTCTTTTGCGCCCAAGGCGCGAATGATCTTATCTTTCATAGCAAAGAGATTTTACTTAGGTATTTTATATCTATCAAAGGGAACGCGAAGGGATCCCTTCCACTTCTTCTTTTTTACAATGTGGAGAAAGGATAATCCTCGAAAGGATGTAAAAAAATCCCGATTGCTCGGGGACGAATTTTTAACTGGTGATCCTACTCGGACTCGAACCGAGGTTTAAGCCTTGAGAGGGCTTCGTCCTAGACCGCTAGACGATAGGACCAGCGGAGATAATTAAACCATCCTAGCCCCATTCTCGCAACAAAAAAGTTGCAGGATTTTCATTTCTCCCGCAACTTTTCGTTTTTCGCTGATGATTAGAGGCTTTCCGCGACTTTGGTAAGGCGACGGGAGGTCTCTTCCTTGCCGAGGATCTCCAAGATTTCATGGAGGTTCGGGGACTGGGTGCTGCCAGTGATGGCGACGCGGAGGATCTCAGCGGTATCGGAGACGGAGCCCTTGTAGTTTTCCGGATGTTCCTTGTAGTCCTTATTGGAAGAGGCGAAGCCGAACTTCTCGCCAAGGGCTTTGACGCCGGAGAACCAAGTGTACTCGTCAACGCCGAAGACCATCTCAGAGGCGGAGGCAAGGAGGATTTCCTTAACGGTGGCCTTATCGATGCTCTCCTTGAACGGGAGCGGCTTCTTGATGATCTCTTCCCAGAGGTCGGCATAGAAGAATTTGGTTAGCGGATAGATATCGGAGAATTTGGCGTAGTCCTTGCGCGGGTTCTTCCTGTCTCTCTCGATGTTGAGAATCTTCTTGACGAATTCCGGATTCTTCCCGATGCGGGCAGCAAACTCGGCATCGTGGGCGGAGGCGTATTCTTTAACCGCGGCGAAGAGTTCTTCTAGCGGCATTCTGGCGATGATCTCTTTGGAGAAATAGTTGAGCTTATCGATATCAAACAAAGCTCCATCCAGGGACATTTTCTTGATCTTGAACTGGAACTTGGAGAGATCGAAGGTCTTATTGGCGATGGCCCACTCCTCGAAGTTGGAGTTGGCGATGGACATAAGGTAGACGAGGAGGGACTGAGCAGGATAGCCAGACTCAAGGAAGTAGCTGACGGCGGCTTCGGCATCCTTTCTCTTGGAGAGTTTTCTCTTGTTGCCGTGATCAAGTTTCATGATGGATGGGATATGGGCGTACTTCGGGGCTTTCCAGCCAAGGGCACGGAACATGTCGAGGTGGATCGGAGTGGACGGGATCCATTCTTCGCCACGGGTGATCATGGTGGTTCTCATGAAGTGGTCGTCGCAGACGTGGGCGAAATGATAGGTCGGTAGGCCATCGGACTTGAGGATAACGACATCGGTGTCATTGTCCTGAAGTTCGATCTCGCCGCGGATGGCGTCGGTGAACTTGGTCTTCTTGTCATGGTCGCCCATGGACTTGAAGCGGATGACCCACGGGGTGCCGGCCTTGATTTTTTCGATTCTCTGCTCGACGGAGAGGTTCCTATCGCGGGCGTAGATGCCATAGTAGCCCGGGAGGACCTTATTGGCTTCCTGGGAGGCGCGGATCTTGTCGAGGTCTTCCGGCGTGCAGAAGTCAGGATAGGCCCTGCCTCTACGGATGAGCTCTTTGATGACGGCACGGTAGATCTCTTTTCTCTCGCTTTGCTTATACGGGCCATAAGCGCCGACGTCGCCGTTGGGGGTATAGCCTTCATCGGCATCGATGCCGAACTGGTGAAGCTGCTCGAGTAGGAGGTCGCCAGAGCCTTCGATGGTTCTCTTGGTGTCGGTATCCTCAAGACGGAAGAAGTAAACGCCGCCAGTGGTCTTGGCCACGGTGCGGGATATCATGGCGGTGAACAAGGATCCGGTGTGAAGGAATCCGGTCGGGGACGGGGCGAAGCGAGTAACCTGTGCGCCCTCAGGGAGATTACGTAATGGGTACTTCTTCTCAAGGTCGTCAATGGTGAGGGTGACGTCCGGGAAGAGAAGTTCTGCTAAGTCGTTATTATCAGCCATAAAAAATCCTCTAAATTGAAGCGAGAAGAGTATAGGAAAAAATTTTTTGAATTTCCACTTGAAACGTGTTTTGGACCCTGCTTATAATATGCGAGCCGAAAGGTTAGTAGCCCTTTGGAAAACCAAGCTTGCAGGCTTAGTTCAATGGTAGAACATTACCTTGCCAAGGTAAATATGCGGGTCCGATTCCCGTAGCTTGCTCCAGTAGAAATCATAGGCATCCGAAAGGGTGCCTTTTTCGTGCTTCTGGTCTAAAATTATCTTCATGATTGATTTACATGTTCATCTTGATGGATCTCTTACCAAAGAAGATCTCCGCTACCTCGCCACCCTCAATGATTTAGATGCCAGCATCGTCGATACTAAGCCCTATGCGGTCTCGCCTAACTGCCATTCGCTTTCTGAATACCTAGAATGTTTTGACTTCCCGGTGAGCCTGCTTCAGAACGTCCAGTCGATCTCCTATGCGACCTATGCCGTCTTAAAGAGGTTCGCCGGCGAAGGATTGCTCTACGTTGAGCTTCGTTTCGCCCCGCAGAAGCATACCCGCAGCGGCTTAAGCCAGGAGCAGGTGCTCCTCTCCGCCATCCAAGGCATGAACCTAGCCAAGAACGAATGCGGCATCGCCTGCAAGCTCTTGCTTTGCTGCATGAGGGAAGATAAAGAAGGCTCCCTTAATAAGGAGACCGTCGCCTTAGCGGCCAAATATAAAGATTCCGGCGTTGCCGGAATCGATTTAGCGGGCGATGAATCCATCGCGCCCAATAGCGCCTATAAAGCGGTTTTTGACTACGCCAATAGCCTAGACGTCCCCTTCACCATGCATGCAGGTGAGAATAAGGATAATGCCGATGTCTGGGACGCTATCAAAATGGGCGCCAAGCGCATTGGCGGAGCCACTAACGTGTTGGCGGACCCAATGCTGGTGGAATTCCTTGCCCTCACCAAAATCCCGCTAGAGATGTCCATCACCAGCGAACTCAATACCTCAGTCATCGAATCCGCCTCCGCTTCCCCTATCGCTAAGCTCGTTAGCCGCGGCGTCAAAGTCTGCATCTGCACCAATAACACCGGCGTCTCTTCCACCACCCTCACGCGTGAATACGCGTTAATAAAGGAGAAACTAGGCCTCTCTAGCGACGTCATGAAGTCCTTCTATTTCAACTCCGTCGACGCGGCCTTCCTCGATTCCGAGCAGAAGGCCTTCTTAAAAGAGCTCATCAATAAGAAGCTTAACGAAAAAGAAAACGACTGAGAAAATCATTTCTCAGTCGTATCGGAATCGTTAGATTCAGAAGAGGAGGATTCATCTTCCTCTTTTCCTTTTTCGGCGCGTTGCTTCAGCTTCTCCAGCGCCTCATCAATCGAAGCCTGCTCCGCAGGCGTGATCTGTCCGGTTGCCTTCAGCTTATTGGACATATCTAGGATCGAGAAATAGACGGAGGCATAGAACTGCGGCTCAAACTCCTCAAGCAAGAAGCTATTGCCCATCGCGTAATAGGGAAAGAAAGGAATGACTAGCAGCAAGGAAGCGGCAACCCCGGCAGAAAGGGCGAAGCTCACCTGTGATAAATATAGGCAGCCTAAGGTGTAGCCGATAGCAAAGCCTAGCATTCCTAGCGTCGGGATCATCCAGAATGCCTTATAGGTTTCTGCGTAGAACTTCCACCTATTGCGGCGGAGGAAGTCACGGTAGATGACGTTGCCAGGTCCCCCATCCCTGCCGATCATCGTCCTGACATAAGGATTCATGCCATAGACGAGGAAGTTATGAAAGGTGAATAGAAGTGTCACCCCGGTGCCAGCGCCAAGCAAGATCTTGACGCCATTAGAGATAGCTTCAGAGCCAAGGATGAAGTTATAGGCGCCCTGGTTATCGCCTTTTAGGACGTATTCTCCCGCCGAGGTGATGGCACCCGCAAATCCTGGATAGCTCGCCATCAAGATCGCGGAGCCGATGAAATAGACGATAATCCAGGCTAGAATGACCTTTATCAGAAGCCTAATCGCCGCATAGACGCCGCGATATTGCATCCCATAGTAAGAGAAAGCACCATGAAACAAAGCAATGTTGCTTGTCATCTTCTTCGAGGAATAGGCATAAAGGATGCTCATCTGCCCAGAGAAGATAACCGGGAAGCCAATAAGCAAGAACGCGAAGACAAGCCCTATGGAATCAAGTAGGCCGATGGCAATCGGAATGAGGCAAAGGACATAGACGGCTAGGCTAATCGCGAAAACGTTAGGCCCGATGCCCTTAAGGGATTCCAAGGCGCTGCGAGCGACAGACTTATTTCTTTCCATTGAGGTTAAGCTCCGAGAAGTCCCTGGCTAGGAGGGCCGCGCTATTGGGATCTAGAGGCGGCACATCCTGGGATTCTAGCAGTTCGATAAGCTTCGGAAATTTCTTCAAGGAGACGAGGAAGCTATCGGATTTGGTAAGGCTAAGGGGCGTCATCATGCAGTCGTTATTGACCAAGACGATGGAGATGAGCTCCTTAGAATCGATCGCGGTGATGAGGGAAAGCCGCTCCACGCGCAGCTTATTGAGAAGCAACGGGTTATTGATGGCGGTCTTCTTCTTGCCGCAGTAATAAAGCCACTTCGGGTCATCTTCCTTGGCCTCGATGACGCCAGGGTAATACCGATCGCGGATGCAATAGATGAACTTATCCCCAATCATGATGTGGTCGATGTGAAAGGACTCCGCACCGCCGAATTTGTTCATGAAGTCATTGATGAGGAAGAAGTCGTGGTCGAGGGTGACTTTTCTGACGTCGCGATAGTACATCCTGACCGTGAAATGCTTATAAAGCATTCGCTTAATCGGCCCATAGAAAAGGAAGAGGCATAGGCATGCCCCTCCCAAAACTGCGGATACGATGTATATGGTCAAGCGTAGCGCGTAAGTCATAAACGTAGGCGATTCGGTTAAGGATCAATCAGCGAACTTCTCGGCGGTGCCGATGGCGATCTCGACCATGTCGACGAGGTTGAGCTGGCGCTGCTCGGCGGTGAGCTCAGGCTCGCCGTGGAAGGAATCGGAGATGGTGAGGAGGCAAAGGGCCTTCTTCTTGAGGTCGGCCGCGGTGACATAGAGGGCATAGGACTCCATCTCGACGGCGAGGACGCCAAGGGCTTCCCACTTCTTCCAGGAATTCTTGTCGTGATCATAGAAGACGTCAGAGGCGACGATGTTGCCGACGTGGACCTTCTTGTTCTTCTCTTTGGCGACTTCGTAGGAAGTGCGGAGAAGATCGAAGTCCGCGATGGCGCTATAGGTGCAGCCCGGCATATCGAACATGCTCATCCAGTTGGAGTCGGTGCAGGCGCCTTCTCCGATGACGACGTCGCCGACGTGGACGTCTTTCTGATAGGAGCCGGCGGTGCCGATTCTCATAATGGTCTCGACGCCAAACTCGCTATAGAGCTCGTGAGAATAGATGCCGATGGAGGGCATGCCCATACCAGAGGCCATGACGGAGATTCTCTTGTTGTTCTTGGTGAGGCCGGTGAAGCCTAAGATGCCACGGACGTGGGTGACTTCCTTAACGTCATGAAGGAAGGTTTCGGCGATCCACTTCGCGCGAAGCGGGTCTCCAGGCATGAGGACGACTTTCGCGAAGTCGCCTTTGTTAGCGCCGATGTGTGGGGTAGACATAAAGATTTTTCCTCCTATATTTGGTTTTCTTTATTCGAAGCAATTCGTGAAATTGATGATCCCTAATCAGTCTTTAGAGGTCTCTTCCTTCTCGCTTTGGTCCATGAAGGATTCGAAGGTGGAGAGGAAGGTATCCGGTCCGACGGTGGTGAGCTCGCCCTGATAGGCGATGGAGATTCTGCCGGTCTCCTCGGAGACGACGACGGTGACGGCGTCGCAGATTTCGGAGATGCCGATGCTGGCTCTATGGCGGGAGCCGAACTTACCGGTGAGCGGACGGGTGGTCGGGGTGTAGTAGACAGAGGCAGCGACGATCATGTCGTTGCGGATGATGACCGCGCCGTCATGGAGACGGGTGCCGGGATAGAAGATGGTCTGGAGCAATTCGGCGGAGACGGGGGCGTTGATGATGGTGCCGCTTTTCATGACATCGTTTAGGGAGTCTTTTCTCTCGAAGGTGATGATGGCGCCGACTTTCTGCTTTGCCATGGTGATGACCGCAGTCTGAACCTTCGCGTAAACCGCCTCGCGGTCGAACAAGGCTTCGCCAGAGGACTTTTTGCGTCTAGAGAAGACGTTCAAGCCCGGGGTCTTGCCCTTGAGGTTGTTGGCGATGAGGGTCTTTGCTTCGACGGAGTTGCCGACGAAGAAGACGATGCAGCCAATAACGAGGATGGCCAAGCAGATAAGCAACACCAAATCGAAGCCGAAGAGCCAGCTGAAGATGGCCAGAAACTCCGTGATTGCGATATATGCACGGCAGAAACCGCGTTTGAAAATGTAGAAGAGGCCCGCATCGGCGACGCCGGTGATAAGCAAGGCCAAAACGAGGGAAACGACGTTCCTATAATCACCCATATTGCCAATAGGGCCGGCAAGTTCAAAGGTTAGAAAGTTCATAGTTTTTAACAGTTTTCGCCCATGCAAAGGCTAAAGCCTTCCAAGCGAGCAATTAATTCTAGCCTAAGGCTAGTTCCCCTTCAATGCGGATATCGTGCAGAAACGGCATATTTCGCAGCGCATTTTCCACAATTCGTCCATGTTACAAAAGGATAACAAAAGCCGCCCTTGCAGGCGGCGTGGCGTTCATTTGGAGCACCCGGCGGGAATCGAACCCGTATAGCCAGCTTGGGAAGCTGGTGTTCTACCACTGAACTACGGATGCAGGCGAGGGTTATTATCTACCCCCGATTAGGATTGGTCAATATTTCTAGGCCTTGGATTTGGCTTTGACGCGGACGTTGACCCCATCTTTCTCCGCGGCCTTTTTCGCATAGGCGATCGCCTGTTGCTGCGAGGAGAAAGTCACGGGGGATTCGCCTTTGACGCGGACGGTCCACCCCTTGGATTCCACTTTCTGCGAGCCGGCTTCATAGAATATGCGCGGAGGGCGATGGAAAGAGGTGACCCTTGTCACGGTTCTAGAGGTAGAAGCAACGGCAGGGGCAGCTTCTTTTGGCTCTTCTTTCTCCTCTTCTAGAGGCTTCGGTTCTTCTTTTAGGATCGGAGAGCTAGTGACGACGCCGGTCGCGCCATCTTCGACTTCGACGCTAGGCATCTTGTTGATCTCCATCTCGACGCGGTTAAGCGAGGCGAAGAAATAATGGTTGGCGAGGAAGGGTCCGATAAGGATAAAGAAGCCGAAGAACTTCCAGTTGAACAGCTTCTCGAAGGAGCCATTGATGTTGATGGAAAGGCTATCCGCCTCCGCTTTGATCTCGTCCATCCTGCGCGCTTGCCAAAGCAATGGGGCAATGCCAAGGGTGATAAACCCTAGCAGCCAGCAAAGGAAATAGTTCATGCTCTTCTTTTTGGAGAAGGCTTCGATTTCTTTGCCAACGCGGGAGTAGACGAAGACGGAGGAGATAGTCAAAGTGACTAAGGATAATAACGTCAATAACGCGCCATTGCGCTTGGTATTCCGGTACTTCATCTTCTTTATTTTAGTCTTGCTTGCTTCCCTTGCGAATAGAAACTTTCTTTTAGAAGTTCTCCACAATTTATCTTTTGAAGATATCATTATCCCCAAATGAAAAACAGCAGTCCCGTTAAGAAGAAAAGGCATCCTATCCGCAACACCCTATTCGTGCTGCTCTGCGTCGCCGTCCTCGCATTTGGCGCAGCAGGCGCCATCCTCGCCGATTTTAGCGACTCCACCCCCGAATACTCCAAATCCTACCGCAACGTCTCTACCCCTGACTATCTAAGCGCCAAAGCCATAAAGTCGGTAAGGGAGATGGGCCTATTAGGCGACTACGAATATCTATTTAACGGCGAAGAGATCAACGAGCTTCTCGCCACGACCCTAAATTACATCGACATCCCCACGGTCAGCATGGTTTCAGCCTATGTGGATATTGCCTCCGACAATTACTTCGAGATGGAAGCCCCCTGCTGGATCGCCTGTTTTCATTCAGCTGCCAAAGCCAATGGGTATCTCAGCAAAACCGACGACACGGTCATAATCCAAGTGGAAGAGGTGAAGCTAGGCAGAATCTCCAGCAAGCGCGGCAATGCGGAATCCATCCTCTCGCAGGAGAGGTTAAAGGAAGTTGAGTCTTCCATTCGGCAATCCGGCGTCATGGTGAATCTAGAGAAGAAAGGCCAATCCATCTATGCGTCTATGACCATCAAGGATATGTGTCAGACCATCGTCAACTGCTGCGATGACCGCGCTATCTCCTTCCTTTCCGCCGCGGTCTATGCGGATTCTATTACGACGAAAAACGTTGAAATCAAGGTTAATGAGAACGGCTTAACGGGAATCGTGGTCCACAAAAGACTTCTGCTGTAAACGATCCTCTGTAGCACCCGTAAGCGTAAAAAATCCCGACTGACGTGGTCGGGATTAATACGCTTACATGGTGGGTGCTACAGGGATCGAACCTGTGACCTCCTGTACGTCAAACAGGTGCTCTCCCAGCTGAGCTAAACACCCAAGGGGTCAT
>CADCPN010000031.1 GCA_902803375.1 uncultured Erysipelotrichaceae bacterium
CGGCGACCTTGAGCTCGATGGCGAAGAATCCCTCATGCAGCTAAACGCCCTCCCGAAAGTTGAACTCTTCAAGGGCGGGCACCATGGTTCCTATACCGCTGCCCTCGCTTCCTTCTATGACGTCATCCAGCCAAAGCGGGTTGCCGTCTGCTGCTGCGCTGGCAATACTGAGTATTCCGTTAACCCCGCCCGCAGTTTCCCGACTCAGGAATTCATCGATGCCGCCGCTCCTTATACCAAGGATATCTACGCCACCACCCTAGGCTCCTTCACCGATGCCTCCTATAGCACCTCGCTAAACGGCCAGATCAATATGACCTACGATGCCAATGGCATCACACTCGATTGCTCTAATAACAACTATGTCCTCGGCTTAAGCTCCTGGTTCAACAAGACCAATGACCTCTATACCAAGGAGATGGTCGTCAGCTATGGCGAGAGCGCCTATAAGAGCCTAGGGATCAAAGAAGGCTACACCAACATCATCGAACGCAATCCCGCTAAGCCCTCCAGTTTTGAAAAAGGCACCCGCTGCCTTACCGAATATAAGATCACCCAGACCTTCAAATCGGTGGAGTCCAAGACCAGCTCCTCTGGAAAGACAACGACCTATTTCGTCACCTATGACTGCGTCTATGACTACGTTGATAGCACTGGCAAGAGAATAACTAACAAATCGACCATGCCGAATAGACTTTGGCCCTCAAGAGGCGTCAGACTGGCCTAACTACAACCATCAACATGGAGGAATTCGCCCGTGTAGGACGAATTCCTTTTGCATTCTCTAAAGAGAAGCATATCATATAGCCGAATCGGGAACCTGCCATTCCCCCTTATCGCGGGCAATGCCGCCGTCACCTAGCGTTAATAGGTAGTCAGAGAGCACCCCATAGGTGAAGAAGGATGGTACCGCGCAAGACACCGCGTTCCTTCGGTCAGGGTGTTTTTATTTTTCTAGGAGAGTTATATGAGAAAACTCACAGGTAGTCAGATCCGCCAGACGTGGATCAAATTCTTTGAGTCCAAGGGCCATAAGTGGCTCCCGGGCGTCAACCTTATCCCGCAAGGCGATAAGTCCCTTCTTTGGGTCAATGCCGGCGTTACCGGTTTAAAGAAGTACTTCGATGGCAGTGAGGTTCCGCCCTGCCGCAGAATCGTCAACGTGCAGAAGTCCATCCGCACCAACGACATCGAAAACGTCGGCCATACCGCCAGGCACCACACCTTCTTCGAGATGCTTGGCAACTTCTCCATCGGCGACTATTTCCGTCCGGAGGTCATCCCCTGGGCCTATGAAATCCTTACCTCGGAGACCGTCGGCTTCGGCATCCCCGTGCAGAAGCTATACATCACCTATTCCCCGTTAGACAAAGCCACCCATGACCTCTGGGTCAAATGCGGCGTCAGTGAGGATCACCTTATCCCGCTGGAGAGCAACTTCTGGGAAATCGGCAAAGGCCCGGGTGGACCGGACACCGAAATGTTCTTCGACCGCGGCGAGAAATATGACCCAGAGCACCTTGGCGTTAAGATGCTTAAGGAAGACATCGAAAACGATCGCTACATCGAAATCTGGAACATCGTCTTCTCCCAGTATAACTGCGATCCCTCCATTCCGAGAGAGCAGTACAAAGAGCTTCCGTCCAAGAACATCGATACCGGATCTGGCCTAGAGAGAATCGCCTGCATCCTTCAGGGCACCGAGACCAACTTCGAGACTGACCTCTTTGCCCCAATCATCGAAAAGACCAAGGAAATCTGTGGCAATAAGCCCTATGAAGGCGAGAATTTGATGCCGTATCGTGTCATTGCCGACCACGCCCGCTGCCTTACCTTCGCCCTTAGCGATGGCGCTTATTTCTCCAATGAAGGCAGAGGCTACGTCCTCCGCCGCATCATCCGCCGCGCTATGCGTTATGGCCAGAAGCTTGGCATCAACGAGCCGTTTATGTATCGCCTCGTCGAAGTCACTGCCGACTATTACAAAGACTTCTATCCTTACCTTGAGGATAAGAAGGACTTCGTCAGCAAGATGATCAAAGGCGAAGAAGAGAAGTTCATGAAGACCCTCTCTTCCGGCCAGGCTTTGCTTTCCTCCATGATCGAAGGCAAGGATACCCTCGATGGCGAATCCGTCTTCAAACTCTATGACACCTTCGGCTTCCCGCCCGATATGACCGCCGAAATCTGTGCCGAAGCCGGCGTCAAAGCCGACATGGAAGGCTTCAAGAGAGCCATGGAAGAGCAGAAGGAACGCGCTCGTGCCGCCCGTGGCCAGATCGATTCCTTCCACAAGCAGTCCGAAGATCTCCTCGCCTTCAAGGCTGCATCCACCTTCGTCTACGATAAGACGGAAGTGGAAGGCAAGGTCATCGGCTTGTTCCGCGATGGCGTCAAAGTCGAATCCATCGACGAAGAAGGCGAAATCGCCTTTGACGTCACCCCGTTCTACGCCGAGATGGGCGGCCAGGTCTCTGACTCTGGACGCCTAGAAGGCGAATCCTTCGCCGCCAGCGTCTATGAAGTCTCCAAGGCTCCCTCTGGCCAGCATCTCCTCCACGTCAACGTCGAATATGGCTCCGTCAAAGTTGGCGATGTCCTCAAGGAAATCGTCGACAAGAAGAAGAGAGCCCTCATCGAGAGAAACCACTCCGCTACCCACCTTTTGCACGCTGCTTTGGGCCACGTCCTCAAATCTCACGTCGAACAGAAGGGCAGCTATGTCGATGAGAACTATCTCCGTTTCGATTTCTCTTCCATGAGAAAGCTCACCGAAGAAGAGCTAAGCGCCATCGAAGTCGAAGTTAACGAAAAGATCGCCGAGGCCATCGAAGAGGTGACCGAGGTCCTTCCTCTCGAAGAAGCCAAAAAGCTTGGCGCCGAGATGGAATTCGCCGAGAAGTATGGCGACACCGTCCGCGTCGTCGAATTCGGCGAATACTCCCGCGAATTCTGCGGCGGCACCCACGTCAAGAACTCCAGCGACATCGGCATCTTCGTCATCGAATCCGAATCCGCCGTCTCCAGCGGCGTCAGACGTATCCAGGCTAGGACTAGCCTTGGTGCCTATGCTTACCTTTCCTCCAAGAAGTCCGTCCTCTCTAGCCTCGAAGCTGAGCTTGGCGGCGTTTCCGACTCCGCCGTTGAGAAGAACCTCAAGGGCGTCAAAGAGGAGAATGCCTCCCTGAAGAAGGAACTAGAAGCGGTTAAGTCCAAACTCGCCGCCTCCAGCGCCAAATCCCTTGACTCCGAATTCGTTGAGATCAATGGCGTCTACTTCCTCGGCAAGTTCGTCGAAGGCGGCCGCAACGAATTGCTGAAGATCGGCGACTCCCTCAAGGTGAAGCATGAGAACTACCTCCTCTTCCTCGCCGGCAAAGACGATAAGGGCATCAGCCTCGTCGCGTTCGCCGGCGGCGAAGGCGCTAAGCGCCTCGGCGCCGGCGCCGCCATCAAGCTTGCTGCCCCGCTTCTAGGCGGCAATGGCGGCGGTAAAGACACCATGGCCAGCGGCTCGGCGAAGGATCTATCTGCCTTCGGTGCCGCCCTTAACGCCATCAAAGCCAAGCTTTAATTAGCATCTATTAGCCTTCCTCTTCGGGAAAAACTACCTTTCCCGAAGGGAAGGCCCTTATAATGATAAGAAAGAGAGAACCACCATGATCGAGATCAAAAACGACAACGATATGATCATCACGTCCGACGATGGAACAGAGGACCTCATGAAGATCCTCTTCTATTTCCATAACGACCAGAGAAATAAGGATTACTATTTCCTCTATCGCGAAGAAAACCCCGATGAGGTCATCGTTATGGGCTCTAGCGACGGAGAGTCTCTTGAAGAGCTTACCGATGAGGAGTTCGACGAGGCCGACCAGGTCTTTGAAGCCTATCAGGAAGACCCGGAGATCCAGAACCTCAAAGACTAGTTAAAACTTGTCTAAAAAGTAGTCAAAGTCTATACTTTGTAAGCCTTAATAATAAGAAGGAAGAACCATGGCAGAGAAAAAGATTATCCTTACCGAAAAAGAGCGCGAAGCCCTAAATAGCGAATACCGTCACCTCATTGACGTCGAACGTCCTGACGTCATCGAAAAACTTCAGCTTGCTAGAAGCCAGGGCGACCTTTCCGAAAACGCCGACTATGATGCCGCGCGTGATCGTCAGGCTCAGGTCGAAGCTCGTATCGCCGAGATCGAGAACATCCTAAATAATGCCGTTGCCGCCGAAGAAGTCGCCGGCAGCACCAAAGGCAAGATCACCATTGGCTACACCGTCACCTTCAAAGAGGGCGATGAGGAAGTCACCGTTAAGATCGTCGGTAACGTCGGCGCCGATCCGCTAGCCGAAATCCCGTCCGTCTCCAACGAATCCCCGCTTGGCCGCGCCCTTATCGGCGCCAAGAAGGGCGACACCGTCCACGTTGAATCCGTTGAGCCCTACGACATCACCATCCTTGATGCCCAAAAATAATCGGAAATAAAACCAAAACAAGAAAGTCCCTGTCGCCAGATGGGGACTTTTCCTGAAAAGCAAGAGTATCCCATCCATGAAATATTGTTCTAATTGCGGCAGCGAGATTCCCGAGGGATCTACCTTTTGCCCTTCTTGCGGCGTTAGGCTAGGCACAGCTGAGGATAACCCATTCACCAAAACCTCGACGGAACCAGAAGAAAAGAAAGAGGAAAAAGTCATTGATGCCGAAGTCCTCAATTCCAAAGCCGATGAATCTGCCTCCTCTTCCTCTGAAAGAAAGGAAGAGCCTTCTTCTAACAATTCCTCCTCCTACTCGGATGAAAGCAGGAAATCCATTCAGACCGCCGCCTTCGTGTTCATGATCCTTGGCACGATTGCCCTTGCCTTCGTCTATCTATTCCCACTTTGCTGGTGCGTCCCGATGACCATGCACTATAACAGTTGCATGAAAAATAACCAGCAGGCCTCTTTGGGCTTTGCGATCTGCAGCCTCCTCTTCGTCTCGCCAATCGCCGGCATTTTGATGGTCGTCGATTACGCGATGGCTAATTCGAAATAATTCTTTTGTCGCTATCAACCTCCCTTTGCGGAGGTTTTTTATATATTTAGTGTCCTTTTTCCGATTTGACCCCCTAAAAGATAAGTGAGGAGGTTAGGTTATGAAAACCATCATCATTATCGTCGTGCTTACCCTTATCGGACTCATAGGATATTCCTATGTCGAAGAGATGAAGGTTGGTTCTTCGACAACAAGCCAAGTGGAGGACTCCAGCTCAACCTTCACGATCTCGGTCTCAGGAGAAGTGAAGAAGGCGGGGACCTTCGTCTTCAAGGAAGGGGCGACGATGCTAGACCTTCTTGAAGCGGCAGGAGGGGCCACTACCAACGCGGATCCTAGGGCTTATGACACCTCTTTTGTCTTAAGAAAGTCCGATAAGGCCTACTACATCGCACCAATCTTCGATAACGCGAACACCTGTGCAAGCGATCCTATCGAGAAGGCCAACATCAATACGGACGACGCGGAAACGATCCATGGCATCACCGGTATGTCCTCTAGCGTCGCCCATAGCCTCGTTACCTATCGCTCCACCAATCCTTTCTTTGCCCTTGAGCAGATTAAGGATGTCCCTGGCATCGGGCCCGCTACCTTCTTGACGGTTAAGGATAAGATCATTCTTCGCGAAGCGCAGGAGTAGACGTGAAGCCTCTTTTCATCCTGATAGGCTTAGTCCTGGGGATGTATATGGGGAATAGCAAAGACCCCCGGGTTTTGCTTTGCTTAGTTTTGTTTGCCTTGCTTGCTCTATTCTTTTCCAAAAAGAAAGGGTTAACTTTGTGGTTTATCGGAGGGCTAACAGTAGGGCTAGTAGTAGGATTTGTCCGACTGCCAGTCCCTTTTGGCAAAGGAACGTATACTGGAATCATCGTCAAAACCAGCGATAACTACGTGATCGTCTTCTCTAGACTAGAGCGTTTCTATGTATATGCAAAAGGACATAGCTTTGAACTGGGCGACATCGTTTCCTTTGTCGGTAAGGTAGAAGAGTATTCCTTTTCGACCTACGAAGGCAGATTTGACTTCGGAGAATATCTTTCCTCAATAGGGGTTAGGGCAAGCTTATCCTCTTTTGAGCATACCTTCTTATTTAAAAACCCGGTTCGAATTAGGGCAATGGAGAATCTCTTCTTAGGGAAGCTAGATGAGAATGCCTCCGCTTTGGCTTCCTCGCTGCTATTTAATAGGAAGAATTACGAAAGTAGCGCCCTAATTGCCGCTAATAGCCTTAATATCGTCTTCATACTCTCTAACTCTGGTTTACTTTATGGAATGCTTTTGCGAAGGATAGAAGCAGTCCTTAAGTACAAGCTAAAGGATAGGACGGCTGAGAGAATCATGCTTTTTCTCTCATTGTTCTTCTTACTGTTCTCCATTGATAAAATCGGCATCAGACGAGTATTTTTGTTGCGTCTATTGCGTTATATCAATAAGTATTGGCTAAAGGAACAGTTCGAGTACTTTGATCTATTGGGCTTTGCTGGGATCATCTTTTTCCTCCTTAACCCATATGACGTGATTGCAACAGGCTTCTTATTGGGGTTTGGGGCAAGCTATTGCAGCAACCTAAGCGGCGTCATCTTCTCTAGATATAAGAAGACGAAAAAGAAACTGCTCGGCTTTCTCCTACTTAGGCTTCTTATCCTCCCCTTAAGTCTGGAGTCTAGCCTAGGCGTATTGCATCTATTCGCCCCGATCTACGCGGAGATCCTCCTGATTCCGGTAAGTTTATTTCAACTTGTCGGATATCTTAGCTTTCTCCTATTCCCTTTTCCTCAGCCGATTAATTTCTTAGGCAACGCCTTAACGAATTTCCTCCTAGGCCTGTCGAAGGTTGACCCAAGCCTAAGGATCCCTATCTCGGGAACGGTTTTCCAATTCCTTTATTATCTATTGCTTATCTCTTCTTTATATTTCATAGAAGTAGGCGTAAGGAGATATAGGAATATCCTTATAGGAGTCTATTTAGGCTCTTACGTGATTTCTTTATTGCCGATACTCCCCTTAGCCAGCCAAGAAGTAACCTTTATCAACGTTGGCCAAGGCGATTCCATTCTGATCCGCGACCATGGCAAAGTCGTGCTTTTAGACACCGGTGGCAACCTCCATTTCGACATGGCGAAAGAGGTGCTCATCCCCTATCTATATCGAAAAAGAATCTACCATATCGATTGCCTTATCGCCTCCCATGGCGACTTTGACCATATCGGGGCGAAAGATAGTTTGATGTCGAACTTCAAAGTATATAACTACGTAGATAAGAAAGAAGACTTCCCAATAACCATCGGTAACATTACATTAACGAATTATAACGTCTATGGAGGGAAGGAAGAGAATGAGACCTCGTTGGTCTTAGGTTTATCCTTCATGGATAAGAGGTGGCTATTCACTGGCGATGCCACCATCTCCATCGAGAAGAAGATCATCCTCGATAACCCCTCTTTGAAGGCGGATATCCTTAAGGCGGGGCACCATGGTTCGGATACCTCTTCTTGCGAAGAGTTCCTAAAGGCCGTTTCCCCGGAAACGGTCATCATCTCGGTTGGCAAGAAGAACTCCTATGGCCATCCTTCCAAAGCGGTGATTTCCCGGATGGAGAAGCTAGGCATAAAAATTAGAAGAACCGACCTCGAAGGGACCATTACCTATAAGAACTTATCTTTAGGATAAGTTATAATATCTAGGCCTATGATTACGATTATCTATTCCTCCGAACCTCTTCAGACCAAAACCCGTGCGAAGAGCCTCGTTAAGAAATCGATACCGCAACGCGACGAGACCAACTATATTTCCTTCAATATGACCGTCACTACCCCAGGAGAGCTCGCCTGCGAATGCGAATTCCTGCCTTTGGGAACGGAAAAGAAAGCCATTGTCGCCGATAACTGCACATTCTTGGAGAAGCCAGTCCGCGGCAAGGCTAAGCCTAACTATGAAGGCTTGGATGCCCTGGAGGCTTTCTGCAAGAACCCCGCGGACTTCACCGACCTATATATGCTCGTCTATGCTGAGAAGCTAGATGAGAAGAATCCGATTGTGATGGCCGTCAAAGCAAACGGCAAGATAATCGAAGAACGGAAACCCGATGAAGCTTATTTCCGCAGCGCCATGGAAGGCTTCCTCCAAAAACGGGGCATCTATATCGAGCCAGTTGCCGCCGATGAATTGCTTCGCCGCGTTGGCGACGACTTCGGCAGATTCTCCAATGAGCTTAGAAAGCTGGAAATCTACGCTAACGGCGAGGATATCCGCCTGGCCGCGGTTAAGATGCTTGTGGCCCCAAAGCTAGAGGATGATGCCTTCACGATGAGCAACGCCCTCGTGAATAACGACGTGAAGAAAGCCTTTAAGGTCTATCGCGACCTGCAGGTAGCCAATGTCGATGAGGTCATGCTTATCGGCATGCTGGCCAGCCAATTCCGCTTCATGGATGAGGTTGCCTTCCTTGATGAGAAAGGATTCTCCTCTAGGCAGATCGCCTCTACCCTTGGCGCTAATCCTTACCGCGTGTCGAAGACGCTGCAATCGATGTACTCGGTAGACTCGGAGACGATTGCCAATATCCTTAATGAGCTCTATATCGCGGATAAGGCTATCCTGACAGGGTCGGCCTCCCCCGAATTCGCCTTCTCTAGATTCTTAGCAAACTTCAGCCTTCGCGGATAAGACGAGGGCTTTTTTTCGATATCTATAAGCAGAAGTAGACATTAAAAAACCGAGCGCTTGGCTCGGTTTCTAATTTAAGGGTATTCCGTTAACCGTTAATTACTTAACGATGGACTGGAGGTGGGCCTTACGACGGTTGGCGGCGTTTCTGGCAACGATGTGGTCCTGAGCGGCCTTGTCGAGAAGGGAGATGGCGAGCGGGAGAGCGGCCTTGGCGGCTTCCATGTCGTTGGCGGCAACAGCGGCTTCGACCTTCTTAATGGCGGTGCGGAGCTCGGACTTACGGGCGGAGTTGGCGGCGTTGGCGGCCTTGTTGGTGGCGTCACGCTTGATCTGAGATTTAATGTTTGGCATTGCGAATTCTTCCTTAAATTTGTTAGCGGTGATTATATTATCCTTTAGGATAGTGTTAATCAACACCCATTTTCTTTAGAAAAGGGCATTGTTAATCTTATTTTTTAGCCTTTTTCTGACGAGAGGGCTTTTTGGCAAGAAGATCGAGGATTTCTTTGGTGAAATCGTTGAGGTTGCCGAGGACGCCGTACTTGTCTTCGGGGATCTCGATGCCGAATTCGGCATTGAGGGTCTGGCACATCTCGATGTAGCTCATGGAGTCGCCGCCGAGGTCGGTGGTCCAGATGGCCGCGCCATCGATCTTGAACTCAGGGAGCATCAAGATCTTGGCGAAGACCTTCCTGATCTTGGAGGAGACCTCTTCGACTTCCTTCGGGTCATAGCCTTCGAAGGAGACGGCGTTGTTCTTGGGCTGGCCTAGGCCGATGAAGTCGCTGGAGCCTTCGGCGATCGCCTGCTTGATCATGAAGCGCTTGACCTTCATGGAACCAGAGACCGGAAGCGGGCGCTTATCGATAAGAACGGTCTGAACCTTCTTTTCGGAAGGAAGGGTGTCATTGATGGACTTGATGTCTTCGTAGATCTTCTTGATCTGCTCTTCGGTGACGGAGTTATCGACTTCGCAGACGAGGGTGATCTTTTCTTCTTTTTCGCCAGGGAGAGTTGCGCCCAAGCAGACGGCGTTATGGAGATGCTTAACGTCTTTGAAGTAGTATTCGATTTCGTCGGGGAAGACGTTCTCGCCGTTGGAGAGGATGATGGTGTCTTTGATGCGGCCCTTCATGAAGTAGCTGCCCTTGGAGTCCATCGTTACGATGTCGCCGGTCGGGAACCAACCATCTTCGAAATTGACGCGCTTTAGCATGCCGCCGATTATCTCCCTGCCATGGGTTATCGGGGAGCGGATCATAAGTTCGCCGGTGACATCGCCATTATCGCTGGTAGTGAGGTGGTCGCCGCCAAGCTTATATTCGACGCCATGGAACGGATGCCCGATGGAGCCTTTTAACCTCTGGGAGATATTGGGGCTCATCTCAACGGAGGTGACGCCGACTTCGGTCATGCCGAAGCCGTTATATAGAGGATAGCCTAGGCCGTTGATGGTGTTTTGGGTCTTCGGGGAGAGGAAGCCGCCGCCGGAGATGCAGTACTCAACGTGCTTGCCGAGAACCTTCTTCTGGAAGGCGTGGAGGATCAGCTTGCTAGCGCCGTGACCCGCCTCTTTCTTGGAGATCTTGCCGGTATTGTAGGCAACCATCTTGGAGAAGAGGTCGGCTTTGGTGCCGCCCATGTTGGCGACGGTGCGGGAGATGTTCTGCGCAATGCCGTCCCAAAACATCGGGACGCTGTAGATATGGGTGCACTTGCCTTTCCTAACCGCATAGAGAAGATCGCTGGTGGCGATGGAGGAAGGATAGACGAGGCAGCAGCCATAGAAGCTGTACCAAAGGAAGACGGCCACGAATCCGAAGATGTGGTGGAAGGGGAGCATAGCCAGGATGCGGATCTTTCCTGGGTGCATAAGGGTCGTGGTCTCCTTCGGCATATCAAGGGAGGCGAGGATCTGAGCGCAGAGGTTGGCGCCGGTATAGACCATCATCTTGGCGGCGCCGGTGGTGCCGGAGGAGCAGAAGATGACGTGGTTAGCCCAATCTGGACGGAATTCATAGTCCGCCTCTTCGTTCATGATTTCGTTGACGCGGTACTTGCTGACGACGAATTCGGCCTCATCGTTAGCGATGATAGCCTGAGCTTTCGCCTGGGAAAGGAGGTTATTGGCGTTCTCGGTGGCGAGTCTAGCATCAAGCAGAAGAGGGGAATGCCCGCACATGAGCAAGGCCCAGAAGATGATGCCCCAGCGCGGGGAGTTCTTAAGCTTTAGGCCAACGACGGAACCTGCGCGGATTCCAGAGAACAAGGTGGAGAGCTTAGAGGCGGTCTTGAAGACTTCGTCTGCGAAGTCGCCATAGCAGACCTTCTTGGGCTTTCCCTCCTCATCGAAATACATGTAGGCATCCGCTTTGGCATCGCGGGCCATCATCATGTTGTAGATGTCTTCCATCGACATCGAGGTTTCCTGAAGCTTCGCGGTTTTTGCGATAAAGGCGGAAACGGCTTCTTTGCTGTATTTTTTCATGGGCAATATTCTATTAGGACTTCTTTCTCGGGAAAACCCTCAGTTCATCAGAGAATGCGATTTGTCCCGGTTCAACGCTGTGCCTAATGACAGCGCCAGGCGCTATTTTAGCACCATCATTGATGGTGATGGGACCCAAAACGATGGCTCCTGTGCCAACGACGACGTTATTTCCTAGCGTTGGATGGCGTTTGCCATGGCTATGGGAGACGCCGCCGAGAGTGACGCCATGGTAGATCGTGCAGTCATCGCCGATCTCGGTCGTTTCCCCGATGACGACGCCATTGCCGTGGTCGATGAAGAGGTTTCTGCCGATTTTGGCGCCCGGATGGATCTCGATGCCAGTGACGCGGTTAGCGTGATGCATCGCCATTTCGGCGAGAAACTTCATGTGGTGTAACCAGCAGAAATGGGAGAAGCGGTACCAACGCATCGCGATGCAGCTTGGATAGAGGAAAAAGACCGCGAAACGGTTCCTTGCCGCGGGGTCTCTTCTCATGATGGAGGCGATATAGCCTTCCTTTTTGGTTTTTTTAGATTGGCTTTCCATAGAAATAGATGGAGTGAGGATGAATGCGGCTTTGCTTCCTAGGATGCAACTAGGAAGCTCTTGATGCTTTCCAATAGAGGATATTAGCAAGAAGAGGCAAAATGAGGAAGAAGGGCAATGCTAAGCAAATCGTTGAGGGAAGCCCTCTTTTTGCTAAAAGCAATCTGCATACCTTTATATATAAGGATAAGCGGCTTGCCCCTTGCCTTCGTTCTACTTGCCCTGTCAAAGAAACTATCTTTTTACTAAGCCTCCGACATCCATAAACAAATGATGTTTATGATACAATGCTAGAGTCAAAAGAAGGATTTGCAAGCAATATGGCTTTTAGTGTCAATAACCAACCAAGAATCATCTATATGGGCACCCCCGAGATCTCCGCGATCGTCCTCCGCGGCATGATCGAGGCCGGATTCAACATCGTCGCCCTTATCACCAATGAGGATAAGCCCGTTGGCAGAAAGAAAGAACTGGAGCCCACCCCAACCAAAAAGGTGGCCGCTACGCATCATATCCCCGTCTATCAGCCTCATCGCATTCGTGAGGATAACGCGTTTCTTAAGGATATCCCCTGCGACATCATCGTCACGATGGCCTATGGCCAAATCGTGCCGAAAGAGGTTTTGGATCACCCTTCCATCGGCTGCATCAACCTTCATGGCTCCCTTTTGCCAAAACTGCGCGGCGCCGCGCCGATTCAGCGCTCCATCATGGAGGGCGACAAGGTCACCGGCGTCACCCTCATGCAGATGGTCGACAAGATGGATGCCGGCGTCATGTATGACAAAAAGGAAGTCGTCATCGAAGATAATGACAACTATACCTCTTTATCCATCAAGATTGGCGAGGCCGCAAAAGACCTTATCGTCGAAGACCTTCTTAAGTATGCAAATGGAAAGCTTCCTGGCCTAGCGCAGAAAGAAGAAGAGGTCACCTTCGCCGCGAAGATTAAGCCAACTGACGAGCACTTATCTTTAGATATGGAAGCCACTGACCTCGTGAATATGATCCGTGGCTTATCGCTGACGCCAGGAGGATATTTCCTACTGGAAGGCAAGAAGCTAAAAGTCTTCGGCGCAGTCATCGATAGAAAAGGCGAAGAAGCACCCATCGGCACAATACTCTCCCTTAAAAAAGGCGTGTTCCTGCAGGCAAAAGGCGCGGTCCTCTCTTTGTCTTCCCTTCAGTTAGAAGGCAAGAAGAGCATGGACGCCAAGTCTTTTGCTAACGGCAATCAGAACCTCCTTGGCAAGGTCCTAAAATAAAGGATGGCTAACGGCAAGCGCTTCCTGCATCTATCCGTCCACGAACTCGTTGACTGCCTTCTCCGCACCGGCGACATCGATGACCGCGTCTATAACCAAGAGACCATGCAGATGGGCTCAAAGCTGCACGCGGCCTATCAACAGAAGCAAGGCAACGAGTATCTTTCCGAATACCCCCTTGCCGAGACTTTTGAAAGGAAAGATGGCATCATCGCCCTTCAGGGCCGGGCGGATGGCATCATCTATAGGGACGGCGAGATGCCAATCATCGATGAGATCAAGTCCACGGTCGAGAAGCTGGAGGACTTCTTCCTCGAGCAGGAGCAATGGCATTTGGGCCAGGCGCTTTGCTATGCCCTTATGTACCTCCATGAAAAAGGCGGCAAGGAAATCGGCATTCAGCTTACCTATATCTCCCAGATCGACCAGCGCAAGATGGTCAAAAGCTATACCTATACGCTAGAGCAGGTGGAGGAGAAGGTATATGGCTACATGGACGAGTACCTCGACTTCCATTCCTTTATCTACAAGCACCAGCAAAGAAGGAACGAGACCGCGAAGTCCCTTCCCTTCCCCTATAAGCATTTCCGCGATGGCCAGCATGATTTGGCTAAGTATTGCTATGGCGTCGCCAAGCATGGCGGCATCTTCTTCGCCGAAGCCCCAACCGGCATCGGCAAGACGATGTCCACCCTTTTCCCATTCGTGAAAAGCTTCGCCGATGGCCATACCGATAGGATCTTTTACCTCACCGCGAAGAATACGGGCGGCCTCGCCGCCTATGATGCGATGGGCGAGCTTTATGAGAAAGGCTTCGAGGGCTTCGACTCCTTCCTTATTGCCAAGGAGAAGATGTGCTTTAACCCAGGCCACAGCTGCAACCCCGATGATTGCCCCTTCGCCAAAGGCTATTACACCAAATTGAAGCAGACCCTTCTTGACGTCGCCTCTTCCGGCAAACGCTTCGACCGCAGCACCATCGTCGATACCTGCATGAGCAATAGGATTTGTCCTTTCGAGTTCCAGCTCGACCTCTCGCTTTGGAGCGACGTCATCATCGCCGACTATAACTATTTCTTCGACCCCATCGTGTATTTGGAACGTTATTTCGACCCGATGGTCGACTCTTCCCGCGACCTGATCCTCGTCGATGAAGCCCATAACCTCGTCGACCGCGGCCGCGACATGTATTCGGTGACCCTATATTCCAATGACCTCTCCGCGGCGAAGAAGCTATTGAAAGGCAAGCAATATACCGCCTTAAAACGCGGCATCACCAAAGTGGAGAAGGCCCTTCTTGGCCTTCTTCCTAGCAATGAGGATAGGCTGCAGCTAGAAATTCCTCCCGATGATGTTGAAAAAGCCATCGATGCCATGAGGAGAGCCGAGCAGAAGTTCCAGAAGGAGACCCCTGAGAAGCTCCCGCTTCCCTTTGCTGATTTTGGCAGGGCGAGCAACCGTTACCTAAAGCTCGTGAAGGAATATTTCTCCTCCTCTAGTAGGGTCTATGCGACTAGGGAAGGAAAAGGAGTGGCGCTTCATATCCTTTGCCTAGACGCCTCAAAATATCTAGAGGAATCGATGAGCAAGGTCAAAGGCGTGGTCCTTTTCTCCGCCACGCTATCCCCCATCTCCTATTACATGGATTCCTTAACGGGAAAAAGCAACCATCCCTACTTGCTTTTGCCTTCCCCTTTCCCGAAAGAGAACTTCGATTTGATGCTCGCGCCTAACGTCTCCGTCCGCTATAAGGATAGGGCCGCCACCTATCAGGAGGTCGCGAATTACCTTAGGGAATTCGTCGCCGGGAAAAAGGGCAATTACTTCCTTTTCTTCCCAAGTTACGATTACCTGATGAACATCACGCCTTACCTAGATTTCGGCAAGGCCGCGACCTTCCCGCAGACTAGGCAGATGAGCGAAGAGGATAGAGCCTCTTTCCTCTCTAATTTCCCCCTTAATCCCGGCAATACCAACGTCGGCTTATTGATCCTTGGAGGCGCCTTCAGCGAAGGCATCGATATGGCGGATGACCGCCTTATCGGCGTCGCCGTCATCGGCATTGGCCTGCCGCAGGTAGGCTTTGAGAATGATTTGCTGAAAGACTACCACCAAAAGCGCAGCGGCAACGGCTTCGACTACGCCTATAAAGACCCTGGCATGAACAAAGTCATGCAGGCGGTCGGAAGACTGATCCGAAGCGAAACCGACCGTGGGGCCGCGCTTTTGATCGATGACCGCTACATGAGGAATGAGTACCGCGACCTCTTCTCTAGGACTTGGACGAGCTATGATGTCGCCTTAAGCCCAATTGACGTAAGGGAAAACCTCATTTCTTTCTATAAGAAAAACTGACTTTTTGCTAATATTAGCGCCGAAAACTATGCCATTTGATCAGAAACACATCAGAAACTTCTCCATCATCGCCCACATCGACCATGGCAAATCCACCTTAGCCGACCGCATTTTGGAGCTCACCAATACCGTCTCGCAGAGGGAGATGAAGGAGCAGATCCTCGATTCCATGGACCTTGAAAGGGAACGCGGCATCACGATTAAGCTCAATGCCGTCACCGTCACCTACAAGGCGAAGGATGGCGAGGAGTACATCTATAACCTCATCGACACCCCAGGGCACGTCGACTTCACCTACGAGGTCTCCCGCTCCCTCGCCGCCTGCGAAGGCGCGCTTTTGGTCGTCGATACCACCCAAGGCGTCCAGGCCCAGACCCTCGCCAACGTCTACCTCGCCGTTGATAACAACCTCGCGATTCTTCCCGTCCTCAACAAAGTCGACCTCCCTTCCTCGATGCCAGACCTCGTCAAAGATGAGATCGAAAACCGCATCGGCATCGATTGCTCCGACGCCTGCCTGATCTCCGCGAAAACCGGCTTTGGCGTAGCCGAGGTCCTAGAGAAGATCGCCAAGGATATCCCCTCTCCTTCTGGCGATCCCTCCGCGCCATTAGAAGCGCTCATCTTCGACTCCTATTACGATTCCTACCGCGGCGTCGTCGTTCTCATCCGCATCAAAAACGGCTCCGTCAAAGTCGGCGATACCATCCGCCTCATGCAGGCTGGCAAGGAATACCTCGTCACCGAAGTCGGCATCCGCACCCCCAACGAAATGAAGACTCTCTCGCTAGATTGTGGGGAAGTCGGCTATCTCGCCGCCCAAATCAAGGACATCCACGATGTCTTCCCCGGCGAAACGATCACCCTCGCCTCCAATCCGGCCAAAAAGCCGCTTCCTGGCTACCGCAAGATGAACCCGATGGTCTATTGCGGCCTCTACCCCGTCGAGTCCAAGGCCTATCCTGACCTAAAGGATGCCCTTGAAAAGCTCTCCCTTAACGATGCCTCATTAGTATTTGAGCCTGAAACATCCAAAGCCCTAGGATTTGGCTTCCGCTGCGGCTTTTTGGGGCTTCTCCATATGGATGTCGTAGAGGAGAGGCTGGAGCGGGAATATAACCTCAACCTCATCCTGACCGCCCCAAGCGTCGTCTATCACGTTAACCTCACTAACGGCACGCAGATCAAGATCTCTAACCCGAGCGAGCTCCCCGATTTGGCGAAGGTCGCCTCCATCGAAGAGCCCTATGTCTCCGCCTCCATCATGTCTCCCAAGGAGTACGTCGGCCCGATCATGACGCTATGTCAGGATAAGCGCGGCATCTATAAGGATATCGAATACTTCGATGACACCCGCGTCATCGTCAAATACGATATGCCGCTATCGGAGATCATCTATTCCTTCTTTGATAAGCTAAAGTCCTTCACCAAAGGATATGCCTCTCTTGACTACGAGATTTCGGATTATCGCCCTTCAGAGCTTTGCAAGATGGACATCCTCCTAAATGGCGAAGTCATCGATGCTCTCTCTTCCATCGTCTATAAACCTAGCGCCTATAATCGCGGCTTGGCGATCGTCTGCAAGCTAAAGACCCTCATCCCAAGGCAGCAGTTCGAAGTTCCTATCCAGGCGGCGATCGGCGGCAAGGTCATTGCCCGCGCGGATATCAAATCCATGCGCAAAGACGTTCTCGCCAAGTGCTATGGCGGCGATATCTCCCGTAAGAAGAAGCTTTTGGAGAAGCAGAAGGAAGGCAAGAAGCGCATGAAAGCCATCGGCTCGGTCGAGGTCCCGCAGGAAGCCTTCATGTCCGTCCTCTCCATCGATGACGACATGAAATAAACCAAATCCTTTTTGGCTTAGGTCTAGAGCAATCTAGGCCTTTTTATTTTATCTAGTCGCCATCGAATATTCTTCGATAAAATTAGTAGTTTTTTGGTTGTATAGACTTAAGTCCCTGTTTATAATCAAGGGTAAGAGAAGGCGAAAATATGGCATCGAAGACCAATGAAATCCGCTATACGGATGAGAACTACGTGACCGAGCAAGGCCTCAAGAAAGCCCTCGGCATCTCCTTAATCGATTACATCTGGAAAGGCATCGATAATTATCGCTATGCCAACGCCAGAAGGCTCAACCTCCGCACGATCACCCAGATCCCCTTCTGGTACACCTCGACAGAGGCCCTTTACGATAAATACACCGCCTTCGAGACCAAGCTTTCCTATTTACAGACCGAATATAGCAAGATCGCCCTTGATCCGGAATTAAAGAAAGAAGCCGATAAAAAGGTTAATTTCATCATCGTCAAAGCCATCGCCGAAGCCTCTTGCATCGAATTAGACGACCTCTCTGCCAAAGCCCTCGTCAACGGGCTATATCATCCTACCGATGAGAAGCAGACCGCCCTTCTTAATTACTTCAATGCGCTTAGGTCGCTTACCCGTGACTTATCGATCTCTAGCGGCGAGGACTTCATCGCCAAAGAATACGCCACTATCCTTGGCACCGAGGACCTTCTCTCCTTTTATAGGGATTCCGATCCGAAGAACATCTTCTCCACGGTCATCGTCGGAAGAGTCTATGAATCCGCGCCCTGCGAGCAGATCAATTCCTTGATGGATGCCCTATGGGACTTCATCAACGTCGATTCGAGCAAAGGTTTCATCAAGGCTCTCACCACCCTTTATTACGTCAACTACGTTAAGCCATTTGACCTATATAACCCGATGGTCGCCTCGCTGCTAGGCAAATACGTTCTCGGACAAAATAACCTAGCCGGCATCGCAACTATCCTTCCTCTAGAATTGCTATTGATCCCGACGGATAGAAGCAAGGATGAAAACGTCGAGATCCAAAAGAAGGGCGATATCACCTACTTCCTTTTATACGGCATCGATAAGCTCACCCCGATCATCGACTCCCTCCTTGATGAGTTCGTCTCCATCAAGAAGGCGAAGATCGCGCAAGAATTCGTCGCCTTTCCGCAAGAAGAGATCCCCATGGAGGCTAAGCCTGCTATCGAGCCTTCTCCCTTAGAAAAGAAGGCTGCTACGCCAGTAGAAGCCTCCCCCGAGTCAACCTCGAATGAGCCTGCCAAGGCGCAGGCGGCTCCCTCTCTCCCTCTCTCCCCTAGCAAGATTAAGCCAATAGAGAAAGTTTCAGTAGAAAGAATCGAGCAAACTAGCGATAATTCCCTTACGGGCTCCCTTGCCTTGTCGCTGCCGAAATCCAACCTCTCCGAGAAGGAGATGAAGGAAGTGGCGAGATACATCCTCGAGACCCATCCCAATATCCGCAAAGGCCAGGCCAACTTCTTTGCCTCCCATTGCACGATCGGCAGATATTACACGATCCAGGACTACAAGAAAGCTAACAAGGTCGCCTACGAAACCGCGCGCACCAGCATGGATAACCTTGCCCTAGAAGGCTTCTATAAGAAGCTGCAGATCAAGAACAAATACGTCTACACCCCCATCAAACAAGGAGAATAACCATAATGAACTTCGTACTCTTCGCCTCCGATTTCCCCGGTTGGGCCATACTGCTATTGATCCTCGCCATCTTCCTGCTCATCATCCTCGGCGTCATGCTTCTAAAAAAGCATACCAAGCTATTCAAGGATGATTCCAAGCCGAAGTCCGAGAAAGAGATCGCCGCGGAAGAGCTCAATCGCCTCCTCACCCCGATCGATGAGCCCCTTCAGGAGAAGAAAGAAGGGGAAGACGAGGACGAGAAAGAGAAGTAATGGCGCTGCCCACCTCTCTTTACATCCATATTCCCTTCTGCCGGCACATCTGCGCTTATTGCGACTTCCCCAAACTCTTCTACAAGGAAGAATGGGGGAAGGCATACATAAGCGCTCTTTTTGATGAGCTGGATTCCTATAACATCGAGAAAGGCTCTTTGAAGACCATCTATATCGGAGGCGGCACGCCTACCGCCCTAGACGATGAGCTTTTATCCTCCTTGCTAAAAAAAGTCAGGCCTTATCTATCTTCTTCCTATGAGTTCACCGTTGAGGCTAACCCAGAGACCATTACGCAAGAAAAGGCAAAGATCCTCTATACTGCTGGGGTAAACCGCGTCTCAGTTGGCGTAGAAAGCTCCTCGCCTAGGCTATTGAAGCTGATGGGCAGGGCCCATAGTTTTTCTGATGCGGTTACTTCCATTGCCATCTTGAAGAAGATAGGCATTTCCAATATCAACGCGGATATGATCTATGCTCTTCCCACAGAGACCTATGAAGACGTAAAAAAGGATATCGATGCCTTCCTCTCTTTGGATATCGATCACCTTTCTTGCTATTCTTTGATTTTAGAAGGTGGGACGATATTCTCCGCCAAAGGCATCAAAGAAGCCCCCTCTGATACCCAGGCTGACCAATACGAATTGATCCTAAGATGCTTGCGCAAGGCCGGATTCACCCGTTACGAGGTCTCTAATTTCGCTAGAAACGGAAAAGAGTCGGAGCATAACAAGGTTTATTGGAGGGATGAGCCCTATTATGGGGCCGGGCTTGGCGCCGCTGGCTATATTGGCAACAAAAGATATAAAAATACCTTAAATTTCAATACCTATTGCAAAGGAAAGCATTTAGACTATGAAGAGGAAGTGGGTGCCGATGACGACGTCCATTACTTCCTTCTCACGAACCTTCGCCTCGCGCAAGGATTCCACCTTGCAACCTTCAAGTCTCGATTTGGCTTTTCTTTGGAACAAGAGAAGTCCAAAGAGCTTGCATCCTTAAAGAAAAACGGCCTCATATCCATTGAGGAAGGCCGCCTATATTGCACGGATAAAGGCTTACTATTGCTCGATTCCGTCTTGCTGGAACTTTTTTAGCGAAGGTATTTCGCTACAAAAAATACCATTGTGTTATCATTGCCTACTGAAGTATGAAAAAATTTTTCGCGTCACCCTTACTTTTATCCTCCTTATTGCTATCTGGCTGCATCGACTCCCTCGACCGCGGTTTTTTCATCACGGGGAATAACGGCTCCGATAGCCTCGTCATGGAAGCCGTCGAATACACCAAGAAAGAGACGGAGGCCCCTTTCATCACGTTGATGATCGCCAATACCTATTATGCGAAGGATGAAGATGGCGCCATCGTCAAAGCCTATAGCCCCTCTTCGGTCCCTAGTAGCTTTAAATCCATCAAGCTCGCCGCCCATATGGATGGCTTTGATTTAGTTTATGATGTGCCGGTGGCGGAGTATGGCAAGATGGAAAACGGCATCCTCGCCGAGAACAAAAGCAAAGCGGTGGCCGAGGATTTCAAGCTCCGTTACCGTTTCTCCCTGCAAGAATATCTTTCTAATTCCTCCCTAGATACCATCACGGTGGAATCCACCTATGTCTATGATTGCCCCAATAACGTCATTACAGGCAATAAATACACCTTCGCCGTCGAAAGAAAAGCGGAGAAGACCGCTTTGTCTTTCCTCTCTTCTTCATTATTCCGCTCTAGCGAGGCGGATTAAGCCTTCCTGATAAGCAAGTACCAATGGGAATAGCCGGTGGCATTCCCATTTTCCTTTATCGAATCGATTCGCTCTAGCGTCAGGATCTCAAAGTCTTTGAACAAGATATCGATATCAGCTTTGTCTGCATGGGAATGGGGGATGCCTTGCTCTGGGCCAGGCTTAGTATCAATAACGGTCCAAGGGTCCAGAAGAGAGGATCCTTCGCTTGGGAAATCCTCTTCTTTTCGGCAAAGGTCCATATAGGCCTCGCCGCCATGGCGCAAAACGCGATAGATCTCAGATAACACCATATCGATGCCTTTTCTATCGGTGTGGCTCACTACGTGGTTAGCGAAGAGGCAATCGAAGGTTTGCTTGCCATATTCTAGATGGTGCATATCCCCAATAGTCGCGTCGACGCCTAGCTTTTTGGTGGCTATTACGGCATCGCTAGATAAATCAAAAGCTTTGACGGCGAAGCCATTTTCCTTAAAGAAAAGGGCGTGCCTTCCCAATCCGCAGCCAAAGTCGAGGTAATCTTTCTTCCCTTGCCCTTTCCAGCGGCTAACTAGGTAATAGGCGATGGGTTCAGGGGTTAGCCAAGGCTCCTTTTTGCTTTCTTTCTCCCAATCCCAGGCCTTCGCGATCGCTTCTTTTTCCATATATCTCTTAATCTCTATATATAAGGATAAGGGAAGAAACCTGGTAAGTAGAAAGGAAATGCCCAGCATGACGAAAAATATTTCAACTTTTTAGCGCTCTAGCCTTGACAGTGCTAAAGTCGTTCCTATAATGTACCTAGCACTCGAAAGTAAAGACTGCTAGAAAGGCTAGGTAATCGAGATGACTAGAAGCGAAATGATCCTAAAACTCATCGTCGAGCACTTTATCAAAACCGCCCAGCCCGTCGGAAGCCAGACGCTTCTAGACGAATACAAACTCAACTATTCGAGCGCCACGATCCGCAACGAGATGAACACGCTTGAGAAGGAGGGCTTCCTTGAGAAGACCCATACCTCCTCTGGTCGCGTCCCTTCTAAGAAAGGATACGAATACTACGTTGAGCATCTTCGCGAAGATCGCATCGACGAGGAAGTCAAGTACGCCCTCGCCGCCGTCCTCGATAAGAAGGCGCAGTCGGTAGAAGAGGTCATCAAGCAATCCTGCGAGATCCTCTCCAATATGACCAACCTCGCCTCCGTTGTCCTTGGACCTAAGGTCAACGATGAGCACCTCGTCAGCGTTCAGATCATTCCGTTAGGAAACAACTCCGCTACCGCCGTGTTCGTCACCGACCAAGGCTACGTCGAGAACAAGACCTTCATGATCGAAGATGGCATATCCATCGAAGACATTCAGAAGACCGTCAATCTTCTCAATGACAGATTGAAGGGCACCGCGATCGTCGACCTCGTTCCCAAGATGGAAGCGATGAAGCCGGCCGTCACCGACTACATGGTCGGGCAAGACGTCATCTACCAGGCAATCCTCGAGGCGTTCATCAAGTTCGCCGGACAAAGGATGAGCCTCTATGGCAAGAAGAACCTCCTCAATCAGCCTGAATTCGCAGATGATGCGAAGAAGCTGAAGGAAGTGCTGAGCCTCATCGATGACCCTGCCGCGATGGCCAAAGCCCTCGAAGTGAACGAGCCAAAGCTAGACGAAGACGTCAAAGTGAGATTCGGTGAGAAATCCGACCTCGCCATCGTCTCCGCCGAAGTCTCCACTCCCGGCGGCAAGCCTACGACGCTAAACCTCGTTGGCCCAACCCGCATGGACTATGACAAAGCGATGGCATTGCTCCGTTACGTCTCCGAGACGCTAGACGATTACTTCGCCTCCAAAGGCAAAGATTACAAAGACGAAGGGAAAGAATAATGGACGAAAAGAATAAGCAAGAAGCAGCAGCCGAAAACGAAGATTGCGGCTGCGAGGAAGAGGATAAGGAAGAAAAGCTCGGCCGCAAGGTCGGCAAGGATAAGTACCTCAAGGCTCTTGATGATCTTGCCAAGGCCAACGCCGATAGAGATCATTGGAAGAATGAGTACTACCGGGCCTACGCCGATACCCAAAACCTCCGCAAATCCCTAGAAGAGGAGAACCGCACCGCGGTCAGATACCGCGCTGCCGGATTCGTAGAATCCCTGATCCCGGCCCTAGATGCCTTCCATATGGCTCTAGCGAATCCAGCCCCGAACAAAGAAGCCCAGAATTACCTCATCGGCTTCAATTACATCTACAACCAATTGGTTAGCGCCATGGCCAACGAAGGAGTGAGCGAAATCTCTCCCAAAGTCGGCGATGACTACGACCTCAACACGATGCACGCCATGGAGGCCGTCGAAACTGACGATGTCGCCCCTGGCAAGATCGTCAAGGTCCTAACCAAAGGCTATAGGCTCCACGACCGTCTCATCCGTCCGGTCATGGTTACCGTCTCTAAGGCCAAGTCCGAAGAGAAAAAAGAAGACGAGAAGAAAGAAGAAAAAGTAGAAAACAAAGAGGCCAAACAGGCCTAATAGGAGATAAATCATTATGGCAAAAGAAATCATTGTCGGTATCGATCTTGGTACCACCAACTCCGTCATCAGCTATATGCAGGCTGATGGCAAAGTCAAAGTCATTCCGAACCCGGAGGGAACTAATACCACCCCGTCCGTCGTCGCTTTTAAGGGAAGCGGTGAGGAAATCGTCGGCAACGCCGCTAAGCGCCAGGCCGTCACCAACCCCGACACCGTCTCCTCTGCTAAGCGCGCCATGGGCACCTCACAGAAATTCCACATCAACTGCGTCTCCAAGGATTTCACCCCGCAGGAGATCTCCGCTAAGGTCCTCGCTTACATGAAGTCCTATGCCGAAAAGAACCTCGGCCAGGAAGTCAAGAAGGCCGTCATTACCGTTCCGGCTTACTTCAACGATGCCCAGCGTCAGGCTACCAAAGACGCCGGCACCATCGCTGGTCTAGAAGTCGTTCGTATCATCAACGAACCGACCGCCGCTTGCTTGGCCTATGGCGTTGAGCAGGGCAAGACCGAGAAAGTCATGGTCTTCGACCTTGGCGGCGGCACCTTCGATGTCTCCATCCTCGATATCGGCGATGGCACCTTCGAAGTCCTCTCCACCAACGGCGACACCCACCTCGGCGGCGATGACTGGGACCACGTCATCGCGGATTGGATCGCCGCTCAGATCAAAGCTGAGACCGGTGCTGATCTAACCGATAAGATGGCCCGCCAGAGATTCCTTGACGCCGCTGAGCGCGCCAAGATCGAACTCTCCAGCTCTGTTTCCACCACCATCTCCCTTCCGTTCATCGGCATGTCCGCCAACGGCCCGATCAACTTCGAGACCACCCTTACCCGCGCCAAGTTCCAGGATCTTACCCGCAACCTCCTCGAGCGTTGCAAAGCTCCGATGGAGCGTGCCCTCGCCGACTCTGGATTAACCTATAACGATATCGGCACCGTCCTTATGATCGGCGGCTCCACCCGTATGCCGGCCGTCCAGGAAATGGTCACCAAAGAAACCGGCAAGACCATCAACATGTCCGTCAACCCGGACGAAGCCGTCTCCGTCGGCGCTGCCATCCAGGGCGCCGTCATCGCTGGCGATGTTAAGGATGTCGTCCTTCTCGACGTCACCCCGCTTACCCTTGGCATCGAGACCCTCGGTGGCGTCATGACTCCGCTCATCCCGAGAAACACCACCATCCCGACCACCAAGTCCCAGGTCTTCTCCACTGCCGAAGATAACCAGCCGGCCGTCGACATCATGGTCTATCAGGGCGAACGTCCAATGGCTCATGACAATAAGCTCCTCGGCCACTTCCAGCTCACCGGCATCAAACCGGCGCGCCGTGGCCAGCCGCGTATCGAAGTCACCTTCAATATCGACGTCAACGGCATCGTCAAGGTCACCGCAAAAGACCTCGACACCCAACAGTCTCAGGATATCACCATCTCTGGCTCCAACGGCCTCTCCAAGTCCGACATTGACCGCATGATCAAGGAAGCTGAGGAGAACAAGGCTGCTGACGAGAAGAGAAAGAACGAGGCTGAGGTCATGAACAAGGCCCAGACCTACGTCGACCAGATCAACGCTACCCTCACTGAGCAAGGCGACAAGATGACTCCGGAACAGAAGGAACAGCTCACCAAGCTTCGCGACGAAGCCCAGGGCGCTATCGCTTCTAAGGACATCGAGAAGCTCAAGGAAATCGTCGGACGTCTAGAAGACGCTGCCGCCGCTGCCAGCAAAGCTGCCTCCTCTGGTGCCTATAACGCCAACAACGCAGGCGCCAAATCCGAAGGCAATGAGACCGCCGATGATGTCGTCGATGCCGACTTCACCGATAAGAAGTAATCCTTCTAACTACATCAAAATCTAGCAAATGCGCTGGCCTAGACTTCTAGGCCAGCGCGGTTTGCTTTCGTTCAATTCAAAGGAGGCCAGAACATGGCTGAGGAAAAACGCGATTATTATGAGGTTTTGGGCGTCAGCAAGACTGCGACCAAAGACGAGATCAAATCCGCATACCGCAAACTGGCCAAGAAGTACCATCCTGACATCAACCACGATCCGGATGCGCCAGAGAAGTTCAAGGAAGTCACCGAAGCCTATGAGGTCCTTGGCGATGACCAGAAACGCGCCCAATATGACCAGATGGGCTTTGCTGCCTTCGAGCAAGGTGGCGCCGGCGGAGGCGATCCTTTCGGCGGCATGGGCGGAGGATTCGGAGGATTTGGCGACATCAACGACATTTTCTCCTCTTTCTTCGGCGGTGGCGCTGCCCGCGGAGGCAGAGCCGAGACCGGCCCGCAGAAAGGCGAAGATTCCCTTATGCGCGTCCGCATCTCCTTCATGGATGCGGTTAACGGCACCAAGATCAAGATCCCGGTAAACTACGATGAGCCCTGCGAAAATTGCCACGGCACTGGCGCAGAATCTCCTAGTGATTTAGAGACCTGCCCCCATTGCGGAGGCAGCGGCGTCGTATTGACGCAGCGCCGTACCATCCTTGGCGTTGTGCAGCAGCAATCCAGCTGCCCACATTGCGGAGGCTCGGGCAAGATCATCCGCAATAAGTGCCATGCCTGCGGAGGCAGCGGCTATAACCGCGTCCACCGCGACGTCGAGGTCAACGTGCCTAGCGGCATTAACGCCGGACAGCAGATCCGCGTCACCGGCAAAGGCAGAAAAGGCCTTAACGGCGGACCTAATGGCGACCTCTACGTCGAGGTCTTGGTTCAGGACCACGCATTCTTCAAGCGCGATGGCAACGATATCCATATCGATGTGCCGCTAAGCTTCATCGATTGCGCTCTTGGCAAAAAGATCGATGTCCCGACCGTCTATGGGGAAGCTACCGTCATGATTCCAGAAGGAACCCAGCCGGATCAGATCCTTAGACTCAAGGGCCAGGGCGTCAAAGACCTCCGTACGCAGAAGCCGGGCGACGAGTATGTCCATATCAAGGTACAGACTCCGACCAAGCTCTCCCGTACGCAGAAGGACTTGCTTGGCGAATTCCAGAAGCAGGTTTCCTCGAAAGATGATCCCTACACCAAATGGAAGAGCAGGTTCTCCAAGTAACAGCAATTCGCAAAGACACCTCTCCACATGGGGAGGTGTTTTGTTATACTTATGGGCTTTCAAAAGGAAGAGTGCTATGAACAAATTTATGGAACTTGCCATCATAGAGGCGAGAAAGGGCATTGAAAACGAAGAAGGCGGCCCCTTTGGCGCGGTCATCGTCAAAAACGGCGAAGTCGTTGGCAAAGGCCATAATCAGGTATTGAAGCGTCATGACCCTACTTGCCATGGCGAGATGATGGCCATCCACGATGCCTGCGAAAACCTCGGCACCTTCGATCTTTCTGGCTGTGAGATCTATACGACCGGCGAACCCTGCCCGATGTGTCTAGGAGCAATCCTTTGGGCCAACATGGATAAGGTCTACTATGGCTGCAACATCATCGATACGGCCAAGATCGGCTTCCGCGATGAGCAGTTCTATAAGATGAGCTCCCCGCAGGAGAAAGCGAAGTTTGTCAAAGAGCTCGATAGGGATGCTTGCCTAAAGCTTTATGACCGCTACGTGAAAATCACCGGCAAAGCCAATTATTAAGGGTAAAGATATCGATGCGGGATGGATGTTTCATCCCGTTTTTCTTTGGTCTTTAATTGGCTTGCGGAAGCCTACTAGTCTATACTTGTCTCGTTAAAGAGTTTTCTATGCCTTACTGCAAATCCTGCCATCGCGAAATCAGCAAATTCGATACCGATATCTGCCCTTATTGCGGCGAAGAGTCACCTATCGATTCCAATTACAAAACCATGGACATCACCAGGAGAATCGACCAGATGGATCCTTCCTTCAAGCTTTATAAATCGAAGTCCCAGAAGGTCTGCGCCATCCTGTCGATGACTTTTGGCTATTTCGGCGTCCATAACTTCTATATCAAGAAGAATAGCCTTGGCTATATCGATATCGCCATCACCGTGGCGCTCGTCGGCATCCTAGGCAGCGTCTTGGCCTTTGCCACACCGCTTCCTGTTTGGCTAGGCTATGTCCTAAGCTTCCTTGCCGCTTGGGCCATCTTCTTGCTTAATGGCTTCATCATCTTAAAGAAAGACAGCCCGCGTGATGGCTCTGGGGAGTTCTTGCGCTGATGCAACACTACTTTGGGCACATCGAAGGCGGCTACGCCTGCATTGATGATGGCGACGCCCACCATCTTCTTAATGTAAGGAGAGGAGAGATCGGCGAGAAACTCGAGATCGCAGAAGGCGAAGAGCTTTTCTTGGCGGAAATCGAATCCATTGACCCGCTTAGAATCAGGATTTTGGAGAAAATAGAAAAGAAGAGAGAACTCGATAACCCTTTGCTTCTTGCCTTTGCCTTGCTTAAAAGCGACCATAACGAGCTTATTGCCCTTAAAGGCACTGAGCTAGGCGTCTCTACCTTCATCCCCTTCACCAGCAATAGAACTATCGTGAAGCCAAAGGAAAAGGAAGATAACAAGCTTTTGCGCCTACGCAAGATCGCCTCTGAGGCCGCGAATCAGTGCCGTAGGACCTCCATCCCTGAAGTTACATCTTATTCCTCCTTCCAGGAGCTTATGAGCCTAAAAGCCGATAGAAAGCTATTTGCCTATGAAGGAGAAGCGGGCAGCTCTGCAAGCCTTCTTTCTTCTATGGCCAACCTGCAAAAGGGCGAGTCTATCCTTGTCCTAATCGGCCCAGAAGGCGGGTTCAGCGAGAAGGAAGCCAAGATGGCTCAGGAGAACGGCTTTGCGTTCGTTAGCCTTGGCAGGCGCATCCTCCGCGCTGAGACCGCGGCTTTATATTGCGCCTCCATCATTGGGGCGATTTCTGAGGAGGGAGAAGAATGAACCTCTTTGAAACCTTGGAGAAGAAGCAAGGCCATACCGCCTTCCAGTCCGGATCGGAGATGAGATATTTCCTCGATAACTCTCCGGTGCTTCGCGATTACCCCGCCTTCGCCAGATGGGGCAAAGTCAGCAAACCCTTCGACATCATCAGGGCCAATATCTATATCCGCGGGATCCTCAACAAGGAATTCGTGGAGCGCACCTACTTCAAATTGACGGAAGGAGGAGTCAATAAAAAAGACCTCCTCGACAGTGAGAAGCAAGCGCTGTTCTCTAGCGTCTCCCTCGCCACGAATTCTCTAGATTTCTATCTTGAGAATGACGAGAATCGCATTTTGATTCCATTCTTCTCTAGAAGCTTGAATGACGTCTATTCCCATTCGTATTGGAAGCTGGAAGAACGCCCATATAAGGCCTTGCTAAAAGACCTAGAATCCGTGGCAATCGATCCCTTTGATACTTATGGCGATGACCTCTATAACTCTTATTTCACGAAGCTCATCCGGCTAAAAAAAGATAGTACCGGAAGTGCGTATTATGACTATGATGCAGCGTCGGTCTATTTCGTGAATAAAGGCGGCAGGCTCGATGCGGCCCTTTGCCTATTCGACAAAGAACTCCGTCATCCAAACACCCATCACATGATGGAAAGACTTAAGCCGGTCGTGAGCGCTTACTACGAAAACGATAAGGCTGGAATGATAAAAGCACTAGGCGATAATAAGTTAATTTCCAGTAGTTTATTGAATAAACTTATTGCTGATGACAACAAGCTAAATTTGAAAATTGATAAAAAAGGAAAAATTTAATGAAAACCTTCTACCTTCATAGCCTCGGCTGCAAGGTTAACTCGTATGAGAATAGCGCGCTAGGCACAGAGCTACGCACTGCTGGATACATAGAGACCAACAAAGAGGAAGACGCTGATATCGTTATCCTCAACACCTGCTCCGTCACGGGGAAGGCCGACCAAAAATCCCGTCAACACATCTCCACTTATAAGAAGAGGAACCCTAACGGGATTCTGGTTGTCATGGGCTGCTATTCGCAATCTCATGCCGAGAAGGCCAAAGAGCTAGGCGCCGACATCGTACTGGGCTCTGCTGGACGTAGCCTCGTCGGCAAATACGTCGCGCAGTTCGAGCAGACCCACGAACCTATCGTTGACGTTAAGAAGACCGTTCGTCACGAAGCGTATGAAGAGCTTGGCGCGACCGCTTTCTGCGAGAACGCCAGAGCCTATTTGAAAATCCAGGACGGCTGCGATAACTTCTGTTCCTATTGCTTCATTCCGCAGCTTCGCGGCAATTCTAGATCCCGCTCTCCGCGCGAGGTCCTCAATGAGGCCGAGGCTCTTGTCGATAAAGGATATAAAGAGATCATCATCACCGGCATTCATATCGGCGGCTATGGCAAAGACCTCGGCGATGGCTCCTATCGCCTTGCCGATTTGCTCGAAGACATGCTCAGGAAGTGCCCGGACCTCTATCGCGTACGTATATCTTCTCTAGAAGAGAGCGAAATCGATGAGAAGCTCCTCAGCCTTCTTAAAGATCACCCAAATATCGCCAACCATCTCCATATCCCGCTTCAGTCTGGCTCTAGCAGCGTCCTTAAGAGGATGAAGCGCAAATATGACACCGAGGCCTTCCTCAAGAAGCTTGATGCCATTCGCGCGGTCCGCCCCGATATCGCGATCACCACCGACGTCATCGCCGGCTTCCCGCTAGAGACGGAAGAAGAGTGGAGGGAGACCATGGAATTCTGTGCCAAGGCTAACTTTGCTGAAATCCACGTCTTCCCATACTCGCCTAGGCCCAATACCTACGCCGCTACCCTTAAAGACCTTGATCCTTCTATTAAGAAGGAGAGAGTCCATGAGCTTCTAGAGCTGTCTAAGAAGATGAGAAGGGAATACGAGGAGAAGTTTTACGGCAAAGATTTCGAAGTTCTCTTCGAAGACTTCGACAAAGAGGCGAAAATGGCCTCTGGCCATACCTCCAACTATCTAAAAGTCAGCATCCCAAGCGAAGTTGCCCTCCATGGCACCATTAAGGTTCTCACATATAATAAAGAGATAGCATCGGATTAATTCGAAAAAATTTATACATCTTCTCAAAATTGACGTTGACGTAGGGAATGACTTCCTTATAATTTCCTGCGTTCCAAAGGAGAGATTAGAACTATGGCAGTCCCACAGAGAAGAATCAGCAAAACCCGCAAGAGAATGCGTCGTTCCCACTTCAAGCTCGAGGTCACCGGCTTGGTCGCTTGCCCGCACTGCGGCGAGATGATCCGCGCCCACCACGTTTGCCCGAAGTGCGGCTACTATGCTGGCAAGCAGGTCATCAAGACCGGCGAAGATAAGTAATTTATCCAACCAACTTGAAATTGCTAGGAAAGCCTGAGGTTAAGCCTTGGGCTTTTTTCGTCCGTCCCATCGCAATTTCGTATACCCCCATAGGGTATCTATGCTTGCTATCCTTCTTAAAGAAGTGGATAATCCCCAATACAAAGAGGAATTACATAATGGAATTCAACAAATTATTCGACCACACCCTTTTGAAGCCCGAGGCCACTTCTGAGCAGATCAAGAAGCTTTGCGCCGAGGCGAAGGAGCTCAACACCATGTCCGTCTGCGTCAACCCGTGCATGGTTGCCCTCGCCGCGAAAGAGCTAGCAGGCAGCGGCGTTAAGGTTTGCACCGTCATCGGCTTCCCTTTAGGCGCCACCACCACCGAGATCAAAGTCGCCGAAGTTAAGAAAGCCATCGAAGACGGCGCGACTGAAGTCGACATGGTCATCAACCTCGGCTGGGTCAAAGAAGGCAGGTACGAAGACATCAAGAATGAAGTCTCTGCTCTTAAAAAGGCCGCTGGCAACAATATTTTGAAGAATATCCTTGAGTGCTGCCTCCTCAGCGATGAAGAGATCCGCCTCTCTTGTATCGCTACCAAAGAAGGCGGCGCTGACTTCGTTAAGACCAGCACTGGCTTCTCCAAAGGCGGAGCCACCGTCCACGATGTCGAAATCATGCGTGAGGCCGTCGGCCCGGATTTTGGTGTCAAAGCCGCTGGCGGAATCCACACCCTTGCGCAAGCCGAAGCCCTCGTCAAGGCTGGCGCCAACCGCCTTGGCTGCAGCGCCTCCGTCGCCATCATGGCGGAGTATAAGGCTCAGCGCTAATATTCAAATAGCAGATGCCAAGGGGAATCCTCTTGGCATTTTCTTTTTCTCTTCCCTATAATCAGGCGATTATGAAGCTTTTATTCACCATCGATAAGAAAGATTACGCAGAAGGGGGGAATGTCTATTCCCGCCCTTCCTCTAGGGCCATCATCAAGATGCAGGGGAAGATCGCGATGTGCTACCTCACCGAGCGCGGCTACTATAAATTCCCAGGCGGCGGCATCGAAGAAGGCGAAACGTCGGTGCAGGCCCTTATCCGCGAAGTCAAAGAAGAAGCGGGGCTGGCTCTTATTCCTTCTTCCATTAAGGAATTTGGCTATGTCCACCGCGTCCAAAAAGGCAGAATTGCTGATATCTTCGTTCAGGATAGTTATTACTATCTAGCTTCGGCAGAAGAAGGGATCTCGGCCCCAAGCCTTGAGCAGTACGAGGAAGAGCTAGGATTCGTGTTGGAGCTAGTGACGCCAGAAGCCGCGATAAGAGATAACCTAGAGGCCGAAGCCAAGCTCAGCGATCCCTTTGAAAAAGAGGAAGCGGAAAGAGAAAGGCGCGTCTTGGAACTATTGAAGGAGGAGCGGAAGATCAACCGCTTTCCCAGAAAACGTCAATGAAGGCCAGAATAGGCCATAAAGAAACGAAATATAACGATTTACGTTGCGCGATGTCTTCGGGCGTGGTAACCTTTCTCTCGCGTAAAGAAAGAAGGTGAACTGTAATGGCCGTTAAAACCGTCGTCCGCGAGGGCGAAACCGTCGATGACGCGCTCCGTCGTTTCAAGAGGGGCGTTAACAAATCCGGAATCCTTCTCGAAACCCGTAAGCGTGAGTGCTACCTAAAACCTGGACTAAAGCGCAAGATGAAGTCCAAGCTCGCTCGCCGCAAGAAGTTCTAATCTTCATTACATATCAAACCTCCGTCAGCTGGAGGTTTTTTCGTTCTATATAAAGGAAATTCCTCTTTTTGAGTACCTTTTGCCAATTCCCTCCCTAAAAGGATAGTGAGAGGAGTGAAAGATGAAGACGATTTACCAAGCTCAAAAGAAAGGATGCGGCTATGCCGTAATGAAGATGGCGCTTTGCCATGCTTCGGGAAGAAGCGATTTCGCTTACCTGCAAGAGCCATTAATCGAGGCGGAGGCCCCGTCGCTGCGTGATTTGGCGATCTATGCCAGACGCCATGGCCTGGTGATGGTCCCTTTTAAGGCAAGCCCAAAGGAAAGCATCCTTGAGAACGATGAATTCCCGTTGGCGGTGATCCTAAACGAAGGGATGACCACCCATATGGTCTATCTATATAAGAAGAAGAGGCGCCATTTCTATATCCTTGACCCCGCAAGAGGAAAGAGGGTTCTAAAGGAAAAGGAGTTCCTAAACCTATTTGAGGGGACCGTGATGATCGAAGAAGGCTATATCGATAACTCTCCTAGGGTCAGCAAACCTTCCGTTTACCCAAAATCGCTCCAATTCCTTAACTGCGTCGTCACCTTATTGCCATTTTGCTTCCTAATGGCCGCTCTAGGCGTTTTAAGATTGCCGCAGGGACTTCTCTTAGCCGGAATCCTTTTCGCTTCTAGCATCGCCCTTTTGCTAGTGGAACGCCTATTTAAGATCGCGAGCATGAAACGCTTCGATACTCTTCATCTTGACGGTGTATTAGCCATGAAAAGCAACGAAAGGAAAGAACGCTATGCCCATTATTGCCGTTATAAGGGGTTATGCCTTACCACCTTGCCGGCCTTTTTGCTTACGCTAGCAGAAGTAATAGCCGCATCGACATTATTCGCGCTTAACGATAAATACTTAGGCCTAGAGATTGCGATGCTCATCTTGCTGTACCTCCTTTATTACCTGCTTTACCGCAACAAGGAGATATTGACGATGCAAGAAGTAGAGTGGAAAGAGAGGGTGTTCTTTGATTCTCCCCTAGATGAGGACCATAGGAAAGCGGCTTTGCATGACCTATCTAGGCTCGGGACTGCTTTTAGCAAAGAGCTCTTGCTGAAAGAGGCCTCTGGCTACGCGCTTAGCATCGGATTAAGCGCCGCCATGATTCTCATTTGCCCACAGCCTAGCCTAGAGACCTTCCTTTTCTACGCTCTTTCTAGCTCGCTTGTCCTCAATAGCCTCAACTCCGCCTTCTCTTTGTATGAGGGATTAAAGGAAAAAGAGAAGGAGGAGCCTTACTTCATTCTTCACTTCCCTATAAGGGAAGAGATGGAATAGCCCATTTCCTTATGGTAAAATACCAACCTATGGAATTAGGCTTTGAAAATCGCTTAGACGCCGCTTATGACGTCCTAGAGGAGAGATACCGCTCCATCATGGAGACCGCCTTTGAACTCCTCAACATCAAAACGAACTACGAGGTCGATGTCTCCCTCGTCGATGAGGACACGATTCATCAGATCAACCGTGACTATCGCAACGTTGACCGCGTCACCGACGTCATCAGCTTTGCCTTCAATGACGACAAATCCAAAGAAGGCTTGATTCTCGGCGACGAGATTCCGCATATGCTCGGCGAGATCTTCGTTTGCGTCCCGCGTGCTCTCGAGCAGGCGAAACAAATCGGCAACACCCCGGAAAGAGAGCTAAATTTCCTCTTCTGCCATGGTCTGCTCCATCTTCTTGGATACGATCATATGAAGAAAGAAGACGAAGAAATCATGTTCCCGCTTCAGGATAAAATCCTCGATGCGGTCAAAGAAAAGGAGTCGAAATAATGGAAATCGATGAAAACAAACTACTAGAGGATGCCCTGGAGGCGAGAAAGCTTTCTTACTCCCCGTATTCTCATTTCGCGGTCGGAGCCGCTTTGCTTTGCCGCGATGGCAGCGTCTATCCTGGCGCCAACATCGAAAACTCCAGCTACCCGCTCTCCCTTTGCGCTGAGCGCAATGCTATCTTCAATGCCATGATGGATGGCAGAAAGAAGGAAGAGTTCGTTGCTCTTGCCCTCATCGCCGACACCGAAGCCCCCTGCTCCCCCTGCGGCTCTTGCCGTCAGGTCATGAGCGAGCTTCTCCCCTCTGATACCCCCATCATCATGTCTAACCTCAAAGGAGACAAGAAAGTCACCACCCCTGCGGAATTACTTCCATTCGCATTCTCAGGAGAAGATCTATGAAAGTAGGATTCATCGCAATTCTTGGCCGTCCTAATGTCGGCAAAAGCACCTTATTAAACGCCCTTCTATCCAAGAAGGTTTCTATCGTCACCCCGCGTGCTCAGACTACCCGCGATGCCATCATGGGCATCCTCAATGAATTCGACCACCAGTACGTTTTCGTCGACACTCCGGGTATCTTCGATGGCAGCGCAGGGCTTGATAGAGAGATGAGAAAGTCCGCTTTCACGAGCTCTCGCGACGTCAATGCCATCCTTTATATGATCGATGCCTCGGTCAAGAGCCTAGACACCGATTTCGAGGTCTATGACTCTATCCGCAGCGATGCCCCGCGCATCATCGTCCTTAATAAGATCGACTTAATCCGCCCGCAACGCGGCATGGAGCTTAAGGCAGAGATCAAAGAGAAGTACCCAGAAGTCACCATCCTAGAAGCCTCTATCAAAGAGAACTTCGGCATCAAGGAAATTAAAGATGCCATCGAATGTTATCTAGAAGAAGGACAGCCGTTCTTCCCGCAGGGCGTCCTCACCGATAAGGATATGGCTTACCAGGCCAAGGAAGTGATCCGCGAGAAGCTCCTTCATTTCCTTCATCAGGAAGTCCCACACCAGTCCGCCGTCAAAATCGATCGCTGCGAAGAGACCGCAAAGGGCGTCGTCATCGAAGCTACCATCATCCTCGAGAAGCCCAATCACAAAGGCATCGTCATCGGCAAAGGCGGAGAGATGATCAAGAAGATCGGATTCGCTACTCGCACCGAACTCGGCCGTATGTGGAAGAAGCCCATCGCCTCCCTCCATATCGAGGTTGAGGTCGATCCCGGCTGGAGAAACGATCCGCGCAAGCTTGCCGAACTCGGTTATGGCGAATAGCGCTACCATCAAACGCAGTGGCATCGTCCTGCGCGTCACCCCGCTAAAAGAAGCCGATGCGATGGTCAATGCCATCGATGAATCCGGCGTTTTCAGCTTCTATGCCCATGGCATTAAAAAGCTTGCCAGCAAGAATGCCTCTAGCGTCAGCGAGCTATGCCTAAGCGACTTCGTCCTCAATGAATCGAGCTCTGGCTCCTTAACCTTAAAAGAAGGCAATGGCCAGCAGATCCTTGTCAAAGACGGAGACTTATTGGCCATCTCGACCGCCGGCTTCCTCTCTGAGCTCACGAAGAACCTTTTCTTTGAGGGCTTTGATGACTTCAACCCGGAGATCTATGCCTGGTTCAAGGCGAGCCTGCTTGCGTTAAAAGCAGGAGCGGATCCGCTTACCGTTGGGCTCATTTATTTCGCTCATGCCTTATCTTTTGCTGGCTATGGCCTTGATGTGAACCAATGCGTCAACTGCGGGGCTAAGAAGAACATCGTCGCCATCTCCTATGCCGACGGCGGCTATATCTGCAATGACTGCTTTGATGCAGAAGAAGACACCAAGACCCCGCTTTTGCAATTGAAGATCCTCCGCTATGTCTTCTGCTGCGGCAAAGAAGATATCTCCCGCATCGCCTTTGAAGACAAAGACCTTTATCCGATATATGACGGCCTTGAGCAGTATTTGCTCGAAGCCACCGGCTTGAAGCTCAAGACCCTTGAGTTCCTCAAGAAAATCTAACACTGATTACCGTTTTCGTAGCAAATCAAGCAAAGTACACTTATAGTGGGTTGACCACCTTATACTCAAGAGTATAATTGCACCCGTAACTTTGTTTTTTCTACGCGAAAAGGCAAATAAAACAAGGAGACATATTTCAAAATGTCGTCAAAATTCACCTTTGAACAGGTCACGACCCATCTACAGAATACGGGCTACGTGTTCCAGGGCAGCCAGATCTACGGCGGCCTAAGCAATACCTGGGATTACGGTCCTCTAGGTTCCGAACTTAAGAAGAACATCCGCGAGATGTGGTGGAAGAAATTCGTTCAGGAATCCCCGACCAACGTCGGCATCGATGCCGCCATCCTCATGAACCCTCGCGTTTGGGAAGCTACCGGACACGTCTCCACCTTCAACGATCCGATGTGCGACTGCAAGGCCTGCAAAGCCCGTCACCGCGCCGACAATCTCATCAAGAGCCAGTACCCGGATGTCGATGTCGATGCCATGACCTTCGAGGACATGGACAAATTCATGCGGGAACACCTGATGGTCTGCCCCGTCTGCGGAAAGAGCGACTTCACCCCGATCCGCAAGTTCAACATGATGTTCAAGACCCATATCGGCGTCACCGAAGATGCGTCTAGCACCGTCTACCTCCGTCCAGAAACCGCCCAGGGCGTCTTCGTTAACTTCAAGAACGTCCAGCGCGTCACCCGCAAGAAGCTTCCGTTTGGCATCTGCAATGCCGGCAAGAGTTTCCGCAACGAAATCACTCCGGGCAACTTCACTTTCCGCACCCGTGAGTTTGACCAGCTTGAGATGGAATTCTTCTGCAAGCCTGGCACTGACCTAGAATGGTTCGCTTATTGGAAAGAGTACTGCCGCAAATTTCTCGATTCCCTCGGAGTTAAGGATGAAAACCTCCGCTTTAGAGACCACGAGCCCGCTGAGCTAGCTTTCTATTCCAAAGGCACCACCGACGTCGAGTATAACTTCCCGACCATCGGCTGGGGCGAAATCCTCGGCGTTGCCGACAGAACCGACTATGACCTCAAGCGCCATGCCGAGTTCTCCAAAGAAGATCTCACCTATTTCGACGCTGAATCCAACGAGAGATACCTCCCGTACTGCATCGAGCCGTCTATGGGTCTTGATCGCCTTGTCCTCATGGTCGCCATGGATGCCTACGATGAAGAAGAACTAGAGGGCGGCGATAAGCGCACCGTCATGCATCTTCTCCCGGCTCTTGCCCCGTATAAGGTCGCTGTCTTGCCGCTAAGCAAGAAGCTCTCTGGCAAAGCGCTAGAAGTTCTCAACATCCTCAACACTCATTTCTCCGTTACCTTCGACGAGACTGGCTCCATCGGCAAGAGATATCGCCGTCAGGATGAGATTGGTACCCCCTATTGCGTCACCGTTGACTTCGATACCGAAAACGATGCCTCCGTCACCATCCGTGAGCGTGATTCCATGACCCAGGTCCGCATGCCCATCAAGGACCTCGTTGGATACTTCAGCGTCAAATGCTTCTATTAATTAAAGTAGAAGTTAAGTATTAAATTAGTAGTTATTTATATACTAGGTATATAAGAGAGGAGGAAAATGTACAGCATAGATTTAATCGACGCCGTGTTGGCTTCTGCTGATATCGTAACAGTCATTTCCTCCTATATCGATGTTCAGAAGCATGGGCGCAGCTTCTTGTCTATATGCCCGTTCCACGATGATAAAAACCCATCGATGAACATCTCCAAGGAGAAGCAAATCTTCAAATGCTTCGCCTGCGGGACCGGCGGCAACGCGATCACCTTCGTGCAGAAGTATGAGAAATGCTCCTTCATGGAGGCAGTTCGCAAAGTCGCCGAGATCTCCGGATTCAAGGACCCTCGCCTTCAGGCCGAGGCCCCAAAGATCCACGTCGATGAGAACATCGCTAGGCTCTATGCCTGCATCAACGATCTCCATACCTTCTATAAATACGCGCTATCTACGCCAGAAGGCGAGAAGGCGCGGCAATACTGTGCCTCAAGAGGACTAGACGAAGCCACCATCAAAAAGTATGGCATTGGCTACGCCCCCGCCGATGGCGCATTGACCGTCCAATACCTAACCGCCAAAGGCCATTCGCTGAAATCCATCGAGGATATCGGCATTGCCTTAGCCAAAGCGGAAGGCATGAAGGATTCTAACGCCGGAAGACTTATCTTCCCCCTATGCAACCCCAACGGCCAAGTCGTGGGCTTCTCCGCAAGAAGACTCGATGGCATCCATGAAAATAAGTACATGAACTCGCCTGAGACCCCTATCTTCCATAAGGGGAATGTGCTCTATAACTTCCATAACGCCATCCAAACGGCCCATCATGACGGGTATTGCTATGTCCTAGAAGGATTCATGGACGTCATCGCCCTCAATAAAGCCGGCATCAACAGCGCCGTTGCCTTGATGGGCACCGCATTGACTTCTGACCAGATCGCATTGCTAAAGAGGATGCGCGCGGAAATCCGCGTGTGCCTTGATGGCGATAACGCCGGACAGATGGGCATGATGAGGATGATTGGCGGCCTTAGCCAAGCCAAAGTCGAGGCCAGAGTCGTTGACTATGGAACCGACCTCCGCGATCCTGACGACATTCTCCAGGAGGATGGAAAAGAGGCGTTGCTCTCGAAAATGAGCACGCTCATCGATCCCCTCGACTTCCAGCTTAACTATTACCTAAACGTCAAACACCTCGACTCCCGCCAAGATAGGGAGAAGGTGCTCAACGTCTTCCTCCCCTATGTCCGCGCCCAAAAGCCAGGCATCCAGCAGGAAGATTACTTGGTGAAGCTCTCCAAAGCCACCCATTTCGACGTTGAGGCCATCCGCGAGCAGATGAATCGCGTCGCCCCGGGCGAAGAGACCGAGGATGAGGCGATTTACCGCGAAGCGAGCCTCATCCCCATCAATCCCCATCCCGAACGCGCCCTTGTGGTCAAATTGGCCCAGGCCGAGCGCACGTTCCTCTATTACATGCTTAGCGAGCCTTCCGCCGTGAACTACTTCAAGTCGCGGCTAGGAGACTTCTATACCCCCATCTACGAGGACATCGCGATGTACATCCTCGACTATAACGGAAAGCATCCGGAAGAGCCGATCGAAGTAAACCGCATCCTCTCCGCCATTCAGGCATCGGAAGTCGAAAACTCCGAGGCCCTGCAGGAAATGGTCAGCCGCCTATCCTTAGAGAGGAACCATGAGAACTTCTCAGAAGCCATCCTCGACAAATGCGTCGAGGTCATCAATTCCGAGAAGCTCTCGATGAGAGAACGCGACGTGGTCCAGAAGGCCATCGCGGAGACCCCTGACCCTCGCGCGCAAGCGAAAGCCATTGCCGACTTCGCCGCCAAAAAGCGCGCCCTCTGGAACAAAACCGGCAAAAAGAACTAAGGCTTGAGACACCTTAGCCGCCTCATAGATCACTAGGAAAGGAGCATTACCAATGCCAGCAACCAAAAAGAAAGCCAAAGTCGCCAAAGAAGAACTCGACGAAGAAATCGAGGAAGGCGAAGCCGCCGAAGATCCTGTCGTCATCGAGGATGAAGATGACGGCATCGCTTCCCTTGATAAGATCAAGAAACAGTTCCTTAAACAGGGAAAGGCCTCTGGCTACATCAATGCCGGCGACGTCCTTGACGCCACCAGCCACCTCGACATCAGCGATGATGAATTCGAAGGCCTAATCGATTATTTCAAGAAGAACAACATCAAGGTCGAATCCGACGATGATTCCCCCGAGGAAGAGCCGGAACCCGAAGGACCCGTCTCCGAAGAGGACATGGAGAAGGAGATGGAAGAGGACGAAGTCGACGCTGACGAAGACGACGAGAACCTCTCCGACGACGAGAAGGAAGTCGCCGCCATCACCGACCTCTCCAAGATGAGCATCGGCGAAGTCAAGGTCAACGACTCCGTCAAGATGTACCTCAAGGAAATCGGCAAAGTCGACCTTCTTAACGCCGCCCAAGAGACTGAGCTCGCCAAGAAAATCGTCGCCGGCAATGCCCCTGGCGCCACTCTCGAGCAGCAGGAAGAAGGACAGCGCGCCAAGGATCAGTTAATCAATGCCAACCTTCGTCTCGTCATCTCCATCGCCAAGCACTACGTCGGACGCGGCATGCACTTCCTCGACCTCATCCAGGAAGGCAACATGGGCCTGATTAAGGCCGTAGAAAAGTTCGACTACACCAAAGGTTTCAAATTCTCCACCTATGCAACCTGGTGGATCCGTCAGGCCATCACCCGCGCCATCGCTGACCAAGCCAGAACCATCCGTATCCCGGTTCACATGGTCGAGACCATCAACAAGATGACCCGCGTCCAGCGCCAGCTCGTTCAGGAGCTAGGCCGCGACCCGACCGCCGAGGAAATCTCCGAGAAGATGGATGGCGCCTTGTCCCCTGACCGCATCAGAGAGATCCAGCGCATCGCGATGGAGCCGGTCTCCCTTGAGACCCCGATTGGCGAGGAAGATGATTCCCACCTCGGCGACTTCATCGAGGACAAAGATGCCCAATCTCCAGAGGAGTACACCACCAAGTCCCTCCTCAAGGATGAGCTCTACACCATCATGCAGGACCTCACCCCGAGAGAGCGCCGCGTCCTTGAGCTCCGCTATGGCCTCATCGACAACCGCCCGAGAACCCTCGAGGAAGTCGGACGCGAATTCGGCGTCACCCGTGAGCGCATCCGTCAGATCGAAGCCAAGGCTATCCGCAAGCTTCGCCATCCTACCCGCGCCAAGAAGCTAGGCGACTACCGCGATTCCATCTATACCGCCGAAAACGCCAAGCGCTAAGCGGCGTTGACCAACAAGCAAATAAGCAGAAGGAGGGCCTAGTATTTGGCCCTCTTCTATTTCAGGAAGGAGAAAGATCATGAAGAAATTGTCCGCAAGGCTCTCTGCCGTCGCAAGCCTGGTGAAAGCAGGCTCCTATCTTGCCGATGTTGGCAGCGACCACGCCCAGCTTCCTCTTTACCTCATCTCCTCTGGCAAAATCTCCTATGCGATGGCCATCGATAACAAGATGGGCCCCTTCCTGAGGATGAAGCAAAACGTCGAGGCCGCCGGGTTCAAGAACCAGATCTATTGCTCCCTTTCTAGCGGCATCAACGAGATCAGAACCGACATCGATACCGTCGTTATCTGCGGACTCGGCGGAATTCTTACCTGCGAACTGCTTGAGCAGCATCCGGATAAGCTAGAGAACGTCGAGCATATCATCGTCGATCCCCATCGCGATTTACGCGCGGTAAGGGAAAGAGTCACCGCCCTAGGCTATTACATCGAAGACGAAAGAATGGTCTACGAAGACAAGATCTACTATTCGATCATGCTCTTCTCCAAAGGCGTGCCTCCTAAGCCCTACACCGAGACCGACCTTTGCCTTGGCCCGGTATTAAGGCAAAGAAGAGAACCCGTCTTCCTTTCTTTCCTAGAAGAGCAAAGGAAGAAGATCTCCGATATCCTCAACAAGAACCTCTCTAAGGAGGCTAGGGAGAACTACCTTGCCGCCTATAGAATGGTCGCCAATGAATTAAAGAAAGACGCATAACCCGCTGGCTATGCGTCTTTTGCTACTTTCTATATCTTTCGTAATAGGCGGCGAGGTAGCTCCAGCTCCCCCAGATATCATCCATATCCAAGGCCTTATCGATATAGTGGTCATGTCGCTGCTTATCCTTTTCGAATATGACGGCTAAGCCATAATAGAGGCAACTGCGATTGATGTCGTCCATTTTATCGATCTCCTCTTCGGGGACATCATTTTCTTTATCGAAGAAGTACCTGACGGCTGCGTTATAGCCAACGTGGTGGCCGTGGTCTAGTGGCTTATCGAATGCTTTGACTTCCGCGACGTCTTTGCCTAGCTTCAAAGCAAGCAGGAGGTGCCAATATAGGATTGCGATATATAGTTCTCCATCATCCTCAACGGGCTCGTAGCATTTCTTGACGACCTCGATTGCCTCTTCATAACGGCCAAGGAAATATAGGGAGAGGAGAAGATGGTAATGGTAGCTCCAGGGCTTATCTTGCTCCTGAAGCTCCTTATCTAGCGTTAGGGTAAGAGAAGGAGAGCCTGTCTTTAAGCCGCATAGGGAAATTCGTCCCGCCACTTTCATGCCGGCGAGCCTGCATTCTTGAAATAATGGCAAAGCTTCGCGATAACGTAGCTGCCAAGCTAAAGCATTGGCGAGGGCGAGCTTATTCTCATTGCTGGCATCGCGATGAAATGCGATCCTGGCCTTAGCGGTATTGCTATCGTCTGCGACTGGGTTTAATGCCCCTTGAAGCTCATTTTCGTAGGTAGAGTGAATATCGCTGCAGACGCGATGATTATGGGTGATGCTTAGATCCATGGTTGCTATTTCCTTTTGAATAGATGGGGCCTTCTCTTGCTAGAGAAAGGAAGGCTAATGAAGAAGAAGCTAAGGCTAAGCGTTGCGATAGCTAGCCCCGGCAGCAATAAGGCGCCATATTGCTTCGATAAGAAGGCGCCATTGCGGTAAACGAGGTTGATGAGGGTACCCCAAGAGACGTTATATTGGTCGCCTAGCCCCAAGAAGCTGAGGGTGGATTCCATCATGATGGAAGAAGAGACCAGGACAAGGAACCTTGCCAGCAGGACGGGGAGAAGGTGCGGCAATAGGTGCCTTATAATGTTTTTCTCCTTCGATAAGCCCATAACGACGCCATTTTGGTAGAAGCTAGACTCCTGGATGCGGAGGCTTTCTTCCTTGACGGCCCTGCCGGTATAGCCCCAGGTGAAGAAGCCGATGAGCAGGATTAGGGTCAACGAGCCCTTCTCTAGATAAGAGGCGAGGATATAAAGGAAGAGGAAGCGCGGCAAGATGGTGAACAAATCCTCTAGCAGCGAGAACGCCTTTCCTAGCATTCCCTTGCTAGAAGCGGCTAACCCAATAGCTGTACCGACCAGTAGCGATAGCAAGGCTCCGAAAATGCCGACGGTTATCGTGCTTTTGGCGCCATATACCGTCTCCGCGAAGACGTCATATCCCATATCGTCTGTGCCAAAGATGTGGATGGCGTTGGGCTTCTCCCAGATCTCAAACATCGTCTTGGGGGAGAAGGAAGTGAAGATGCTTGGGAAAAAGGCCATTAAGCAGAAACAAAATAGCAGCAAGACCCCTAAGAGAAAAAAGAATAAGGACAGCTTTCGCTTAAACATGCCTTGCCTCCTTTCTTTTGGGGTCAAGGAAGTAAAGGATGATATCGACAAGCAGCAAGCCAATAAAACTGGCGATGCAGGTAAGGATAAGGATGGCGCTGACCATCGGGTAGTCGCTATCCTGCAAAGACTTAAGAAGCAGTTTTCCCATACCCTGAATCGAGAAGATCTCCTCGATGACGACGCTTCCGCCAAAGCTTGCCCCTAGACTTAGCCCGACCGCGGTCAAGAAAGGCCCGGCGGCATTGGGGAAGAGGTAGTGGTATTTGTATTCTTTGTGGCTGACCCCACGCGCTCTTGCATAAAGCAGATACTTGGAATCGCTAATGGAAGCTATGCTATTGCGCAAAAGCATATATTTGCCAGGGAACTGAGCAATAACTATTGTCAATATAGGCAGGAAAATATGGGCTAAAACATCAAAAAAGTTAGAGTTGGCGCTACTTTTATATCCGTGGCTTGGGAAAAGCTTCAAGTCAAAGGCAAAATAGAAGAGCAGGAACATCGCCACCATGAAGGTTGGGAAAGCGTTAAGCAAAACGGCGAAAGAGGTCGAGATGGAATCCGCGATTTTCTTTTTTCTTGAAGTGACTTCTAGGGCCAAAGAAGCGGAAATAAGGGCGGAAAGGATAACCGCGGGAAGCGTGATCGACAAGGTGATGAAGAACCTTGGCCAAATCAGATTGGCGCAGCTAGTCGTGTAAACGATCGAGTAGCCTAGCGTCCCATCGAAAAGGTGGGCGATGAACTTCCCAAGCTGAACCCATAAGGATTCGTCATAGCCGTAGAAGGAGACGTAGTAGCTATAGGTTTCGTTAGAGAAGGAATTGCCAGAGGCCGCTTTCGTCAATAACGGGTCTCCTGGCAATAAACGAGGTAAGAAAAAGGCGATTAGCACGACGAAAACTAACCCTAGAAGGGAAAGCAATGTCTTTTGATAAAACGCCTTTTTCGGATTCATATCCCTTTAGAAGGACAAAGAGGTCCAGGTGGCGTAGTTATAGATGCCCCAGTTCGCGTCGATATGGAAGGAAGAGAACTTCTTATTCGTCGCGGTGAGCAAAGAATCGTTATAGAGGGAGATGACGGGAAGCTTGGCGGCATAGAATTCCTGCATTGCCTTAGCGGAAGAAGCATAAGCTTCGACGGTGCCGGCGTTTCTAATGCCATCTCTAGCGGCGATGAACTCAGCATCATCAACCTGGGCGCCGCCTTGGACGGGGTGGGCGTTATCGACATAGATATTGCCAAGCCCCCCAAGCATTGACATGCCGGCGGCGGTATAGCCATAGAGGGCGGCGGTCATGAATTCGGCGCTGGGATTGCTAGAAAGCGCCTCCTGGTAGAACTTATGGGAGACCTTGGCGTTATAGGCGCTAGTTTCCTCTCCATCGAGGGTGACTTCGATGCCGGCTTCCTCTAACTCTGTCTTCACTAGGCCTGCCATGCGGACGAAGTTGGCCTTGCCAGAATTATAAGTAAGCGGGAAGCTTAGGCGCCTGCCTTCTTTCTCATAGAAGCCCTCGCTATCTTTGGCATAGCCTTTAGAAACAAGGATTTCATTGACTTTATCGAGGTTTTTCCTAAGTTCTGGGGTCTTGACGTAGCCTACGGTGGAGGAGGGGACGAAGGAACGTTCTGGGGTAACGGAGAACTCGGAGCCAAAGGCTTTGGCGAAGGCACTGTAGTCTAAGGAGTAGGCGACGGCTTCGCGGATAGAAAGATCAGAGAAGGTCGCTGACTTGGTATTGAAGGTTAGGACGCCGGGGCAACTAGTGGTGGCGTAGGAGATGATGCTGACGTTATCGTTGCTTTTAAGGGAGGCAACGGCAGTGGCCTCAAGGCCTTTGGAATACTTATAGATGCCATCGATCTCGCCTTCGGAGAGGGATCTGACGGCCGCGGTCTCGTTTTCGAAGAGCTCGACTTCGACTCGTTTGGCCTTCGGGGTGCCCATGAAGAAGTCATCTCTGGCGGCGAAGACGATCTTGTTGGCGGAAGAAGAGAAAGAGACGAAGGAATAGGCGCCGCAGCCAACTCTGGACTCCTTTTCGGGGATCACGGCTTCCTTGGCGTCTTCATATTTCTCATAAATATGCTTAGGAAGGATGCGGATGGTCGCGATATTGGAGAGCTCTCTAACATCGGGGGAGGCAAGGGTGAGCGTGAGGGTCTTTTTGTCTTTTGAGACGATGGCAGACTCATATTTCCTCGCGGTGACTGTGGTTTTGCCATTTTTCTGCGTGGTGACGTCATGAAGGTAGTTCTTGCTTTCCTTCTTATCGGCGTAGTTGAGGGTGAAGAGGAAATCTTCGGCGGTTACCTCTTCCCCGTCATCCCACTTCGCGCCTTTTTGGACGGAGTAGGTGAAGACTTTCGCGTCTTTGACATCGAAGGTGAATAGCCCTGGGGTATATTGGCCATCGTTTCCTAGGTAGACCGGAGACATTTGGGTAAGAGAGGCAGATAGAATATCGTAATTATATTCTTCTCTGGTGGCGGTGAGGATTTCCGCGGCGGTGCCTAGGCGGAAAACCTCGGTCTGGGCAGACTTTTCCGAGCTAGAACCTAGTGAAGAGGCTTCCATAGAGGAAGAGGAGGACCCTCCGCAGGAAGATAAAGCGGCGCTAGTGAGAACTAGAAGTAAGAGAGTGGATGTGTTTCTTTTCATTTTCTTTGTGGTTATGGATTTTGATGCCGGTCTGGCATAGCGCATTTAAGAGCGCTTCATCATGGGAGATGAGGATGATGGATAGTTGCCTTTTGCAGGCGAGGTCTTTGACAAGAGACAAGACGCTGGCTTGGGTTAAGGTGTCTAGCATCGAGGTGGCCTCATCAAGGATCAGGTATTTCGGCGAGAGCAATAATGCCCTGGCGATCGCGATTCTCTGCGCTTCGCCTCCGCTTACGTTATTTGGGTATTTCTCTAGTATCTCTGTCTCTAAGCCAACTAGGGATATGGCTTCTTCGATAGCCTTTTTGGCTTCTTTCTTGCCTAATCCCGCTACGCGGGCCGCCTCAAGGAGACTAGAAGAGAAGCGGTAACAGGGATCAAAGGAGGAATAAGGGTCTTGATAGACCATCTGGATGACGCCTCCGACATCCCGTTGATACTTTCCTTTTATATATAAAGGATGGCCATCGACGAGTATCTCGCCCTTATCGATGCCGGTGAGGCCAGTGAGGATACGGGCAAGCGTGGATTTGCCGCTCCCCGAATCTCCTTCTAAGCCGAAGAAGCCGGAATCTGGGATTTCAAAGGAATAGTCATCGAATATCGGGATTTTCCCGAAGCGCTTGCCAACATGGAGGAACGTAATCATCTCTGGATGCACCTCCAATAACGCTTATCTTGGCGTTTATCTAGCTCTTCCTTTAGGCATTCTTCTTTCGCTAAAGGGCAAAAGCCATAGAATGGGCAAGAGGGAGAGGCATCTCTAATCTGGACATATCCTTTTAAGCCATGGCGTGGCGTAGCCTCGATAAGGGCTTTGGTGTAAGGGGATTTCGGATTCTCCAATACCTGCTTACTTGGCCCATATTCCATGACGACGCCCTTATTCAAAACAAGGATGTAGTCGGATAAAGAGGCGTAATCGATATCATGGGTGATGATGAGGCGGGTCGAGGAAGAGAAGTGCTTAGAGAAAAGCTCCGTGAAGATATCGATGTTTTTAGGATCTAGGCCGTTGGTGGGCTCATCGGCGATGACTAGCTCCGCTAGAGGGGACAAGGACAAAGCGAAGACGACGCGCTCGGCCATGCCTCCGGAAAGCTCGTAAGGGTATTTATCTAAGATAGGATAAGGATCCTTGAAGCCGACTTTGCGTAGAAGCGAAGCCTCCACGGCCTCAAAGTCGCCTTTTTTGACGCCCCATTTCTTTAAGGCTTCGCCTAGCTGCACCCTGATGGAAGTCGCAGGATTTAAGAAGGCGATGCCATTTTGGGGAAGGTAGACCCAATTTTTGCCTCGCCTATCTCTTTTTTCCTTTTCTTTTAAGGAGGAGATATTCTCTTTTCCAAGGTTTATCTCTAGGCCACTCACTTTTAATTGGGGGTCAAGCAGGCCGAGAATCGCATAGGCCAACGTGGTCTTTCCTGAGCCGGATTCACCAACAAGAGAAAGCGATTTCCCTTCTTCTAGAGAAAAGGCAATGGGCGAGAGGATTCTCTTGCCATCGCTAGTTGTGATTCCCTCGAGTCGTAAAGTGAACATACGTGCTAGCAAATAATAAAGGCAGCATCGACATTATTCAAACAAAACGAATAAATTAGTACGTTTTGTTCGGCTATTGTTTTATAATCCGTATAAATCGTTCGGCAAAATCCATTTTTATAAAGGATTTACCGATATAAGCAGGTGAACGAACATGAATAAGAAAGAAGAAAAAACGATTGCTCTGTTGGTCTCTACCCTCGCTAAGCTCATCCAAAAAGAAGACTATGCGGATATCACGATCAGCGAGCTCATTGAGGAAAGCGGCGTCTCTAGAAGCACCTTCTATTCCCACTTCAAGAAAAAGGACGATGTCCTAAACGAGGTCTGCGACGACATTTTCCATCACGTCTTCTCCGTCCATCTTCAGGAAGAGGAGAGGCATGACTTCTCCCATGAATCCGTCTTGGATTGCCGCCATATCGTCCTTCACCTTTTCTACCACGTGCAGGAGCAAAGGGAGGTCCTCTGCCCCATCTTCGATTCCTCCGCCTATTCGATTTTCCGCAAAAGGCTGGAGCCCAATGTCACCAGCCTTATGAAGATCGCCCTTGGCATGAAGGAGTTCCAGGTAAGCAACGTCCCCGACGACCTTGCCTTATCGATCGCCACGAGCGCCCTCGTTAATTTCATACGTTATTTCTCCTTCTCCAAAGATGCCTCCCTTACACCGGAAAGGATGACGGATTACTTCTTCGGACTCTTTGCGCCTAAGCGGAACTAACCTAGAACATAGCCGACAAAAGCAGCGGTTTTTTCCTTTAAATTCACGTAAATGAACACATTTTTTTCTTTGCAATGAGGGACAAGAAAGAAGGGAGTTTGCCCGCTTCGCTATTTTAGGAAGCTACCAAACGAAGAGCATTCTCTAGGCCTTACCTTTAGAAGTAGTGGCACCCTTCCTCATTGCTTATGACCTGCCAGAAAAAGAGTCGGTTATCACCGTTACCAAGGACATCAAAAAATGCGATAAGGCCGACGTTTTGGCAGTCTTTGATGATTGCGGATCCACCTCTTCGCCCTATATCGTTATCATCCAGTCGAATGACGTTGCCGTTAAGTAGTCCCTATAAGGATTCCAAGTAGGCTTTGCAGGCTAAGAAGGTTTCCTTTGAGGTGGATGCTCCACTAGCAAGCGCCACCTTCTTGATATTGCCTAGATCTAGGCTACGAAGCTCTTGTTCGTCTAAGACGAGCCTGGCTTCAAAACCTTCGCTTTTGGCGATTTCCTCCAGCTTTTTGGAGTTATTGGAGAGCTTGCTGCCAAGGATGATGACCATATCGATGTCTTTAGCTAGCTTCTTTATCGCGTCTTGGCGGAAAGAAGTGCTGTGGCAACGCTCCTTTCCGATTAGGGCTTTAGGGAAAAGCTTTTTGATTTCCTTATGTGCCTCTTCTAGCTCAAGGTAGCTAAGGGTCGTCTGCGAGATGACGATCGGCTGCTCCCCGTGGACTTTCTCCTTCTCGAACTTATTGGTTTTGACATCATAAAAAGCCGCGGATCTGACGTTAGATAAGAAAGCCTCGGACTCTAAGTGTCCACGCACGCCGATATAGATGAGGGGATTTGAACTGGCCGCCTCTTTGCCAAATATAAGGTTTTCCTTCACGAAGCGGCAGGAGGCATCGATGATTTTTAGGTTTCTTTCCCTGGCGATGGATTCCCATCCTTCCGGGTGGCCATGGGCGGAGAAAATAAGGACGCTGCCAGGCTTAACCTCGCGAAGCTCTCTCTCTAAGGGAGCGACTCTTTCATCGAGCAATAATAGGCCATGGCCAGAGAGCATCTTTACGGCATCCTCATTATGCACGAGCATCCCCAAAAGATAGACGGGGGTAGAGGGATTATCCTTTTTCGCTTTGAGGGCGAGGCTGATGGCGGACAGAACGCCTGAGCAATAGCCATAGGGGGAAACGACGACAACTTGCATATGTGTTATTCTAATTTAAGACGCCGCACTAGGAAAGGGAGGGTTATACAAGTATAATAGCCCCGCAATTATGGCAAGTTTCAAAGCATTTAATCTATCGGAGAGAATGGTCTCCGCCCTCGAAAAGCTAGGTTACACCTCTCCTAGCCCCGTGCAGTCCCGCATCATCCCAAAGGCTCTCAATAGGCAGTCCCTCGTCTGCCAATCCGAGACCGGCAGCGGCAAAACGCACGCGTATCTGATTCCGATCATCGATAGGATCGATACCAACCTTCCGCGCCTGCAGGCAATCATCATCGCCCCAAGCCGCGAACTCGCTCGCCAGGTCTATGACTTCGCGAAGCCTTTTGAGCGTTTCTATCCGCATCTAAAAGTTCGCTTGATGTCCAGCGAAGAGGAAAAGGCCCAGAACACCGAAGGCCTTTCCATCGCCCCGCAGCTAATCATCGGCACCCCAGGCCGCCTAAAAGACCTCCTTTCCAACGAATACGAACTCGACCTCCACGGTGTCAAGACCCTCGTCCTCGACGAGGCTGACATGCTTATGGAACTCGGCTATTTCGATGACATCGATGAGCTCTATGGCAAACTCCCGAAAGGGGTCAACACCATGGTCTTCTCCGCCACCCTCCACCAAGGGCTTAAGTACAAGCTGGAGAAGTACATCGCCTCCGATTTCCTATATGAAGGCGAGGAGAACAAGACCTCCAGCCACGTCACCCATCACCTCGTTGATATCAAGCACGTCGGCGCCTTGGAGGCCCTTGCTACCTTCTTAAAGATCAAAAACCCGTACCTTTGCCTCGTCTTCGCTTCCAAGAAAGAAGACGTCAAGAAGGCATATGATTTCGTCAAAAACCTCGGCTACACCGCCACTATGTTCTCTGGCGACCTTGAAACCCGCGAGAGGAAGAAGACCATCCGCCTCATCAAGGATAACCGTTATCAGGTCATCGTCTGCTCTGATTTGCTAAGCCGCGGCATCGACATCGAAGACGTCACCGACGTCGTCTCCCTCGACCTGCCGATGGACCTCTCCTATTACTATCACCGCGCCGGACGTACCGGCAGATTCGACAAGAAGGGCGATTCTTGGGTTTTCTATAACTCTGACTCCGTCGATCGCCCTTCCGAGCTTATCTCCCAGGGCTTGGTCTTTGATTTCCTAACTCTAAAAGGCGACCAGCTCGTCCCGAATCCTTTAGGGCTAGAGAAGAGAAAATTCACCAAGAAGAAGGCCTGGGAGAGCGAAGAGCAGCTGAAAGACATCAAGATCGCCAAAGCTAAAACCCGCGTGAAGAAGGTCAAGCCTGGCTATAAGGTCAAGACCAGGCGCGCGATCGAAAAGGTCAAGAACAAGTATCGTAGAAAAGCCATCCAGAAGGCCGTCAAAGCCCAGAAGGATAGACGTTACGCGGAAGCGGCAAAGCGTCGCGCCGCCAAAGCAGAAGCAGATGAATAAGGATGTGCTGCTAGGGTCCCATATCGGGCTTTCTGGCCCTGACTATTTTCTTGGCGCCGTCAAAGAAGCGCTTTCCTATGGCGAGAACTGCTTCATGTTCTATACCGGCGCCCCGCAGAATACCCTGCGTAAAGACGTGTCTGCCTTAAAGCCTGAAGAAGGCAAAAAAGCGTGGCTAGATGCAGGAAATTCCCTTTCCTCCATCATTGTTCACGCTCCCTATATCATTAACCTTGCCTCCAAACTGAAGCCCGAGTCCTATGCTTTCTCCAAGCAATTCCTCGCCCAAGAGCTTCAAAGGGCCGCCGCCTTTGGCGCGGATAAGCTCGTCCTCCATCCAGGCTCAGATATGAAGATGGGCCCTGAGGTTGGTATCGCTAACCTCGTGGAGGCCCTCGACGAAGTCCTCGATAACGATGATAGTAGCGTCAAGATCGCAATCGAGACGATGGCGGGCAAAGGAACCGAGATCGGGCGCAGCTTCGAGGAAGTGGCCAAGATCTTGTCTTTGGTCAAGCATAAGGATAGGGTAGGCGTCACTCTCGATACCTGCCACGTCCATGATGCTGGCTACGATACCTCCAATCCTTCCGCGGTCATCGATGAATTCGACCGCGTCATCGGACTGGATAAGCTTCTTGTCATCCACCTTAACGATTCCAAGAACCCTCTTGGCTCGCATAAGGATAGGCATGAGAACCTTGGCAAAGGCGATATCGGCTTCGAAGCTTTATCTTGCTTTGTCTACGATCCTCGCCTAGCCAATATCCCGAAAATCTTAGAGACTCCCTATTATAACTCGAAGCCTCCTTATAAGAAGGAGATAGAGATGCTGCGGGAAGGCTACTTTGATCCTGATTATCTCTCTAAGCTATAAAGCATAAAGAATAGGCTGATTCTTGCGAACCAGCCTTATTTTTTATAGCTTTTCGATTTCTTTGATCAGCTCAGGGACGATATCGGCGTTATCGACGTTACGCAGGATTTCCCCCTTCTTGAAGATAACCCAGGTGCCATTGCCGCCTGCTGCGCCTAGATCGGCATGCCTAGCCTCCCCTGGGCCGTTGACGATGCAGCCCATGATGGCGACGGTCTTCTGGATATGGTGTTCCTCTAGATATTGCTCTATGGCTTTGGCGGTCGGGATGAGGTCGACCTCGGTTCTGCCGCAGGTGGGGCAAGAGATGAAGGTTGGGAACTTATCATAGAGGCCTAAGTCATGAAGAAGGCGCTGCTCGGCCTTGATTTCCTCGACGGGATCATCGCTTAAGGAAATGCGGATCGTGTCGCCGATGCCATCGAGAAGAAGCGGGGCAAGCCCGGCGGAGCTTCTAATGAGTCCGATATCCTTTGGTCCAGCCTCGGTGATGCCAAGGTGAAGAGGATATGGGAAGGTCTCGCTGGCGAGGCGATAGGCCTCGATGGTCTCCCTGACGTCGCTTCCTTTTAAGGAGATCACGATGTCGTGGAAGCCAAGGTCTTCTAGTATCTTCACGTGCTTCTTCGCGGAGTCGACGAGCATCTGGCTCTTGATGACTTCCTTGCCGAAGTAGATGGATTTATCAAGCGATCCCGAATTGACCCCGATGCGGATGGGGACGTTATGGGCTTTGCAGGCGTCGACGACTTCCTTGATCTTCCATTCTTCGCCGATGTTGCCGGGATTGATGCGGACGGCATCGACGCCGGCATCAATCGCAGCTAGGGCGAGGCGGTAATCGAAGTGGATGTCGGCAACCAAAGGGATGCTCGTTCTTTTCTTTATTTCCTTAAAGGCTTTGGCGTCATCCATATCAAGGCAAGAAAGCCTCATGATATCGGCGCCGGAAGCCGCGCAGGCATTGATTTGGGCACTCACTTCCTCGACTTTGCTGGTCTTGATGTTGCACATCGACTGCAGCAGGACTTTCTCCTGCCCGCCGAGGGTAAGGTTTCCTATTTTGATAGGTCTAGTTTCATTACGTTTACGCATGGCGATAATTTAGCACAATTTATATGAATATTCCTTGTAGATTTCTAAAGGATCCTATGGTACACTTGCACTCGCCTAAAAAGGGAGCGTGAGAAAACAATGGCCAGCAAACGCGATGAAGTCATCCTAAAGTGCACGGAGTGCGGTAACGAGAACTACATCACTACCCGCAATAAGAGAAACCATCCGAACAAGATGGAGATCAACAAATTCTGCCCGCACTGCAGAAAGATGACCCTTCACAAAGAGAAGAAATAAGGCTTCGGCCTTATTTTTTTCGCTTTTTTCTTCCGAAAACCCTTATCTTTTTATTTATGTCTATCCCCGTTACCAAACTTATTTACGGCGGAGAATTCGCCAATACCTATATCCTTGGAGAAGAAGGGAAACCATGTCTAGTCATCGACCTAGGCTATAACCGCAACCACTGCGTCGAAAACTACGTCAAGCGCCACCATTCTATCTGCGCTGGCATCCTGATCACCCATGGCCACTTCGATCATATCGCTGGGCTCAATGAGCTGGAAAAAGAGGTCATGGCCCCGATTTTCATGCCGAAAGATGACTTAGAATGCCTAAGGGACCCTAAGCGGAATGGCTCAGACGACCTCTGTGACGAAGAAGTGCTCATCGAGCAACGAATCCAGCCATATGGGGTAGAAGACGAAGACGAGATCGCGCTTGGGGGATTCAAAGTCAAGGTGATCGCCACCCCCTTCCATACGATCGGCTCGGTCTGCTATTACATCGAATCCCTTGGCATCCTCTTCTCTGGCGATACCTTGTTCCATTTAGGAATCGGAAGATATGACCTTCCTGGCGCTGCCCCAAGAATGAGAAGAAGCAGCCTTAGGAAACTCGGCGATTTGCCTGACGATACCAAGGTTTATCCCGGGCACGGCCCATCCACGACCATCGGGGATGAGAAGCGCTTCAACGACGCCTTCCTTGACCTTTAACTTCGCTCTTTGAAGAGCCGAACGACTTGTATATAACCTGACTTAACGCCGGAACCCTAAAACAGAGCCAAAATTTTAATCAATCTCAAACAATATAGTGTTAAATCTTAAAAACGGGTATAAATTATAAAACTCGTTATTGCGACGCCAAAATTATATGGTGCTATTTGCCGAAGAGGGGGTTGATATGACTTTTAGAGTGGACTATAGAACATCTACAAGCAGCTCGTGGAAAAATAATATAGATTGGAATCCTGCTAAAGCTGAAGGATATTTCGCTAAACAGTGGTGGATTACTGGATTTAGCCCAACCTGCGCAAACAAGAAATTACCTAATTCCAGCTTTTTAAGGGCTACTTATACAGTTAAATGTATAACTAAGGGATATAGTAGTTCATTTGATACGGCTTTGAAGAATAGTTTTCAATCTAAGTATGTGAATTCAATGAACCTGTGGACTTTTAATTCGAGAGTATCCGGAATCTTGTGTAGAACAGGATTCGCGATACTCTCCGAGGAATCCCCGCATGTGACTGCTTCCCTTGGAAACGTCGAACGAAATGATTGGACCATCCATGGTTTCAATGGCTCCTTCCTGGATGTTTCCGCCTTAGGCTGGGTTCCCTTGCTTTCCGGCCACCCAATTTTTCATGGACGTGATTCGAAATGACCTGCGGTCTTTCAATTAGGTGTAAGCTGTCTTTCGCCAAAAAGAGGGAATGCGGATTTTATTGTTCGATTTTATGCTCTAAAGTGGACTTTCCGTCATTCCCAAAGTCATCTTTTGCATGCCTGCGTAAGAAGACCAGGAGACCTCATCGGTCCCTGCCGCAGACGGCAACCCTATTGTAAGTCGCCGCATATCCCGCGGGATATGCCTATGGCAGTGACCAAGGAATCATCCTGGTATTAATCATATGAAACAAAGCCCCGCATTGCTGCGAGGCTAAGTTTATAGGATGGGAAGTGATGACTTACTTCTTGAAGTGGAGGGTGTTGTAGATCTTCACTCCATCTTCTCCGGCCGCGGAGAGGACAGCAAGTTTGAATTGCGTTTTGCTATTCCAGTTGCAGAGGGCGACTTCGACATCAATCGTCTTACCAACAAACGGTTCCAAGAACGCGTATTGGGAGATGCTCGAGGAATAAACTTGAATCGAGCTAGTGCCATCGGCCACAGAATAGGTCGGGTAGCTACCGCTGCTCTTGGTAATCGTGCCTTGGAGGGCATATACGTTCAGCGTGACGGAGTCATTGGTTTTCTCGAACTTTTTCAAATCCGAAATGGTCTTGCCGGTGATGAAGGCCGAGGCCGGGAGTTCATGGCTGCCAAATTCATTGGCAACAAGTTTGGCATTGCTAAGGCATTGTTCACCAAAGTTATAGTCGGTTGCCGTCCAAAGATCACGGGTCGCATTAAGAATAATCTTTTGGCCCATTTTGACGTGAGCGAACCATTTCGCGGAGTCGTGGAGGGTAACGGCAATCGCTCCGTTTTCATCAAAGAGGTAGAAACCATCTTGGACGGTGAGAGACGGGCCGACGATACCTTCGACGGTAACTTCGGTATCGACCGCGGCTTTTTTGGCCGCGTCGACGTTGATCGCGGTGATGTCGCCAAGGGCTTTGCGTTCAATGGCAATCTTCTTGGTCGCGAACTTAAATCCTTCTAAGGACGCGGAGATGGTAATGTTGGCCGTACCGGTTCCGCTGGTATGGAAGATGGTCTTGCCGTCTTTTTCTTCAAAGGAAGCTACCGTGTTATTGTCAGAAGCATAAGTGAGCTTCGCGCCTTCAAATCCAAGAAGCGTGCTGGAGACGGTGGTCGTCATTTCTAACGCCGGGTCAGCAACGTAAGAGGTTTCGAATTGGTCAACGGCATAGTAGTCGATAGCAAATTGAGCGGCATCGTTCTTATCGAAGGCGAAATGGTTGTCTTCGATTTTGACCGGGACAAAGCGCCAGGCGCAGCCATAAGTCGTGCTCTTGGCATTGAGGGCGGTCAAATAGACCGTGCAGATCTTGTTGACGAACGGATCGATCCAGGCAAAGTCAGAACCGCTATTTTGCGAATAGACGTAGTTACCAGTGACGCCATCCAAGTCATTGAAGTAATAGTTGGTGAATCCGCCAGGTCCTTCCACGACGGATTTGGTGATGTAGGCATTGGCCTTATAAACCTTGGTCGAGATGTCTTCAGAGACCGGAGTTTCGACGATTTCCTTGACCGTCTTGGGCTGAGCGAAGGTCAAATCGATGGTGCCGTTACCCGCAGTCTTGTTCAAAAGGGTGACGTTTTCGATTTGATTGCAGCCTTTGTAACCATATTTGGCCGCGTTGGTTTGTTCTTTCCCCAAAACATAGTTGGTCTTTTCGCCGGCGATTTCAATCTTGTCGCCAACTTGGACGCGTCCCGCGACATCGGTAGAGAAGACATAGATGGAATCCGTGCCATCGCTGACCATGACGCCTTCGGCCGCGTTCTTTTGTCCGAAGAGGATGCTAAGAACTTGGAGGTTCTTCATGTGAACCTTGCTGCCGTTTGCGGAAGCGCGGGCCGCGGCGACGGTCGCATCCTTATATTGGGTTAAATCAATATCCGGGGCATTGTGGGTGAAGGAAAGGATCCACGCGGAAACAAGCTCCATTTGGGAGTTCTTGTAGTTTTGGACGTTGCATTCGAGTTCGATGTCGTCTCCTGCGACGGGGCGTTCTTCTTCCGGAAGTTCGCTGTAGCGTTTTTCACCGGTCTTGTCATAGGTGCCATAGACATAGACTTCGCCGGTTTCGTCCTTAATGGTCATTTCTCCATAAACAGGGTTGCTAACTTTGACGACTTTGGCCCGGACGCGATAACGTGTTTCGGATTTGGAGCCGTCTTCTGGAGCAAGGGCGATGATTTCCGCGATTGTTTTGTATTCCGCGGGTTTTACGTCAGACGAGGTATTGGAGGAATCACTGGACGTCTTGTTGGACGTATCAGTAGAAACGGGGGTGTCTGGGGTAGACACAGGGAAAGAGGTGCTCTCTCCCGGCTTCGTGGAGGAATCATTCGGTTTGGTCGTGCCGCAGGAAGCGAGCGCGAGAAGCGAAGTGGCCAGCACGAAAAGCAGCGACTTGTTTTTCATCTTTCATTCCTTTCTAAAGCAGCAAAAAAGGGTGCTACTATCCCCCATGGACCATGGAGAATTCGTACCCTTCAGCTGCATTTTGATTTGATGAATGGTTTTGAACCAACCAAAATTGAAGCACGGAACGGCAAGAAAGCAAATAGTAAAATTGTAAAATCCCGTAAAATCGTGTTCTATTTCAGGTGATGTGAAACAAAATCGATAGCCAAGGAACATAACCCAGGGACGCAACCCCCGAGGGGGTTCGGCGGCGGCATATGAAAAAGGCATCCTGGCCTTTATAATGTTGTTTGTCAAAAACGCATTGGGAAAGGGGGGTGCCATGGGCATTATATCACAAGAGAAGGCCAGGAATTACCTGCCTTTGGACGTTCAGACGAGGCTTTCGTGCTGCCAAAGGAGGGCAAACTCCGGCTGGAGCGTGAAGAAGATCTGCTCCTATTGCCGCGTCTGCAGGCAGTCGCTTTGGAGGCGGATGGCCAGGTTCGACGGGAGCGAGTTCTCTGACAAGGCCTTCAAAAGGCGAGGGGAGCCGATGCGGCCGCAGGTACCCCAACGCCTTGGAGCCGCTATTGGCCGCACATGGGCCGATCCCGATTCATAAGGCCGAGGACGCCTGAGCATAACGGGAAGGTCGAAAGAAGCCACGGGATCGACCAGGAGAAGTTCTACCGCAACCTGAGATTCTATTCTTTGGATGACCTCAGGAAGCAAGGGAAAGCCTGGATGGACCGATACCATTCGACCCCAAGGATGGCGCTCAGGCTGAGATCGCCCAACCAAGCGGAACTTGACAGCTTAAAACGGATTATGAAGAATACGGGCGAGGTCAGATGCCCGAGATTGCTAAAATGTCTCACATCAGCTGATAACTAACAAATCCCAAAAACGGGCCTATAACTTCGCTCTTTGAAGAGCCGAACGACTTGTATATAATACA
>CADCPN010000032.1 GCA_902803375.1 uncultured Erysipelotrichaceae bacterium
TAGCGGGATAGTGGCGCGAACGATGGCATTGGTGAAGTCGTATCTCTTCTTGGAGATGGCGTCTTGGATATAGCCTTCTTCCGTAGCAACGCCATTGGGGACGAGCTGAGTGAGGTCGGCGTCGAAAGGATCCTCGCCGAGGATGACTTTGCCATGGCTCGTGATCAGAGCATCATCATATTCGTTCTGGGTGACGTCTTTATGCATGACCTGGATGTTCTCCGGCTCAACGCTAAGCCCGACGGTAACGCCGACTTCATAGGATTTGGTGTCGCGGCAGGAGACTTCGGATTTGTCCACCTGGACGATGTAGCCATAGTGGACGCCTTGGAAGATCTTGGAGACGATGGTGCCTTTGACTATGCCTTTGCTTTCATCGGTGATGATGACATCTTCCGGACGGACGACGACATCGACCTTCTCGTTAAGCGGGAAGTCATCGACGCAGGGGAAGGAGGCGCCGATGAAGCGGACCTTCTTCTTGCCGATCATGGTGCCGTTATAGATGTTGGACTCGCCGATGAAGTCGGCGACGAAGGCGTTGACCGGCTCGTTATAGATATCTTCCGGGGTGCCGACCTGCTGGATGACGCCATCCTTCATGACGAGGATGCGGTCAGACATCGTGAGGGCTTCTTCCTGATCGTGGGTGACATAGAAGAAGGTGATGCCTAGCTTCTTATGCATTTCCTTAAGCTCGATCTGCATGTCCTTCCTCATCTTGTGGTCGAGGGCCGATAGCGGCTCATCTAGAAGCAATACCTTCGGCTCATTGACGATGGCTCTGGCGATGGCGACGCGCTGCTGCTGGCCGCCGGAAAGAGTGGAGACATCGCGGTCTTCCATCTCGTCGAGGTCGACGATCTGAAGGGCGCGGGAAACCTTTTCGTCGATTTCGCGCGGAGAGAGGTGCTTCAGCTTGATCTTCTGCTGTCCGGTCTTCTTGTCGATGACCGGTTTGCCTTTTCTATCGGTAACCTTGACCGGAACCTTCTTCAGCTTGAGGCCAAAGGCGACGTTATCGTAGACGTCTAGATGCGGGAAAAGGGCATAGTGCTGGAAAACGGTATTGACTGGACGCTTATAGGGCGGGAGCAAGGAAATATCGGTGCCGTTAAGCAGGATCTTGCCTTTTGTTGGGAGCTCAAAGCCCGCGATCATGCGCAAAGTGGTGGTTTTGCCGCAGCCAGACGGACCAAGGATGGTGATGAACTCACCCGCTTTGACGTCGAGATCGAAATCGACGACGACGGTGGTGTCGTCGAAGGACTTGCCGACGTGCTGCAAAGAGATGATGGTGTCGGGGCTGACTTCTCTGTCGCAGGGAATGGACTCTTCCTTCTTTTCTTCCATGGAAAATACCTCCGTGTTTCTCAAAAGAAAACAAATTGAGTTTTTCGTCGCTTTTTAGCCATCAAATAAGCCTAAAAATCAACGGCGAAATCATGAGTTAAAATTAGCCATTTTGCAACTAAAAATGTAGGGGCGTTTTTCTCCATTTTCCCCCACTCGTTTCAAAAGATAGATTTTTAGGCATTTCTATGAGTAAACCCATTAGATATTCTTCAAAGGAACAAGGTGGGAGCCAAAAGAGTTACCTCTTTCAAAAATTAAGGTAAAATAGCGCTTATGAAATTGAAGAAGCTTCTCCTATTAAACCCCCTCGTCCTAAGTCCCTTATTGGCTAGCTGCGGCCAAAGCAGTGCCCCAAGACGCGTGAATATCGAATTCGGCACCATGATCGGCATGGATGAAAAGGCGGAAGGCAACTCTCACCTCACTCGTCTTTGCCAAAGCGAACTCGCTTCTTTCGTCGCGGCGAAGAAAAACTTCATCCTCCTCGTCCATAACTCGATGCAAGACACCTGCACCTGCTATACCGAGTGGCACGACAACATCCTCGTCCCCTATATCAAAAAGCATAACCTTCTCGTCTATGTCATCGATCTATCAGAGCTTAAGAAGGATGGCGTCGATAACTATGGCTTGAAGCTATTCGAATCCAGCGAAACCCTTGGCATCTTCTCTGATGGAAAGCTTATCCATCAGGAGAATAACTCCAACGAAAAAAACGCATGGGTCACCTCCATTGATGAATTCAGCGCCTGGATGGATCTGCGCATCAAAGCCCCGCAGATGTTCTATGTGAACATCGATCAGCTTAATGGCATGTACCAGTCCAACAAGGAATTCACGATCTACTTCTCTCGCTCTTCGTGCTCAGATTGCGCCTTCTTCGAATCCAATGACCTTAAAGAATACCTTTCTTCCCATGATGGGCTAGAGGCTTCCTATGTTCTCGATTGCGATGTGCTCGGCATCCGCGGCTATGAAGAAGATGGCACCGTTTATTGGCCTTCTAATAGCATAAGCGCAAGCGAAGGGCAAAAGAAAGCCGCCGAACAATGGGCGAACTTCAAAGTCGAATATGGCCTTGCTTGGTCTGAAACCAATGCTTCTGGCTACTCCACCGGCATGGTCCCGACCCTCCTTCACATCAACCCGGAAGGAAACGGCAAGAAAACGGGCGATGTCATCGACGCCGCCTTAACCGTCTATAACGACACGATCGATGAGGAAACCCTCACCATCGCCGATAGCTATTTCACGCAGGAAAGGCTAGCGGAGGCCGAGAGCACCTACTTCACTTATCTCAGCGATTCCCCTATCGCGAGGGCGAATAAAATCGTTAAAGGCCAGAAGGTAGAGCCGCAAGGGGAAAGAACCAAATCCGAATGGCGGCATCAGGAACAGCAGAAATGGCATAAGCCAATCGCGAGCGCCTTCCTTGATTGGACCATTGCGAATAAGTAAATCCCATAGGCAATGAGCTTTGTGGTTCTTTGCCTTTTCTACTCCGAAATTATCCACGATTGTGGATATCCCTTCCTCGCATCGCTAGAGCGATAAAAAGCGAAGGGGTGTATTTGTTTTCGCATCAAAAAAGGCCGAGGTTCGTCGGCCTTTCCTAGGTGTTTCAGTTAGATTCTTTTTGGCGTTGCTTCTGTTCGGGAATCTCTTCTTTCATAGCAGCTTCTACCACAGGTTGCTTTTCCTGCAAGGCATCCGCGATGGCGGCTTTCTTCTCGTTTTCCTTGTGGCGCTGCTCAAGGACCAAGGCGATCTCCTTCTCCTTTTCCTCATCGATCTTATAGCCAAGATGAAGGATGAGATAGAGGGCGAGCATGGAAGCCACGACGATGCCGACGGCGATGATGCCATAGACGACAAGTTGCCATCTTTCGACGCCGACGCCGGCATTATAGATAGCCGTATTCCTATCGGCGGCCGCCTCAGAGATGACGGATTGGGAGGTGCCAGGAGTATTGGCGATGGAATTATAGGTGCCTTCCGCGGAGGAGACGGCGGAGAAATAGCCTGAGACCCCAGCGATGGCGAAGATCATGTACTGGAAGGCGCGCAGGAGGGCGCTGCTAAGCTTTACGTCCAGAGGGCGCCAAGCGAAGGCAACGGATTCCTTCCTTTCGCCATATTCATACTCGCCATAGTCGATGGCGTTCTGGAACATGACGAGGATGATCATGTAGATGAAGCCTTCGGTGAAGAAGAATATGAGGGGGAATAGATAATATAGGATCATCGTTCCGCCGAAGCTCCAGGCCAAGCCTTTGCCCATATCGTCGATGAAATGGGTGGCGCCGATATAGGGGGTCGGGTCGTTATAGGCCAGCGGATGCTCACCAAAGACGGGGAAGCAAAATAGGAAAAATCCAGCATAGGCCAGAAAGCCGATGATGGACATGACGGTGAGAAGCTTTTGCTTGGAGAACTTCTTGGCTAACGTCGGGTATAGCGCCTGCGCGCCGACGTTGCCTGCGACGTACATCACGGAGATCAGCGTCGCGCAGAGGCCGCCCTGCCAAGAGCCATAGCCGAGGTTAAGGTAGAAGTAATATAGGCCAATGCCGCCGGTTAAGACGCCAGAGGCCAGATAGAACAAGAACATAGAGATGACGGCAAGGCGGAGCTGCTTGTTCTTGCCAACGATCTTGAAGAGGTCAAGGAAGTGGGATTGCTCGGAGATCTCCTCCTGCTTGATGTCCCTTTTTCTTTCCTGGCAGAAGAAATAGATGGCGGCTTGGCCGAGTAAGAACAAGATGGAGCAGACGATGGAGATGATGGCATATACTTCGCCAGCGCCTTTGCCTCCTTCTCCTGCAAACATCGAAGGGAGCAAGAAGCAGATGCCGGTCATCAAGAAGCCGCCGATGCTAGCGGCGATAGTGACCCTAGAGGTGAGGGAAGCGCGTTCATGCTCATCGCTAGTAAGGGAAGGGAGCATCGACCAGTAACCGACGTCATTCATCGTGAAGAAGAGGTCCCAAAGGAAATAGAAGGCGATCATGGTGCCGACAAATCCCCAGCCATCTCCTCCTGGGCGGAGGCAGAACATCAAGGTGACGACGATCGCATTGCCGATGGCGCCGATGAGAATCCAGGGTTTGAACTTGCCGGTTTTGAAATGGCACTTCTCAATGATGAAGCCCATGATCGGGTCATTGATGCCATCCCAGACTAGGGCGATCATCATCGCGATGGTGATGACGCCATATTGGGCGGTATAGGTATCCGGGTCGCTGGATAAGACGCCGGTGGTCATCGCGTAAGTCAGCAAGAATGAGCCAACTAGCGCATAGCAGGCATCGCGAAAAATGCCAGAGAAGGGATAAAGGAACTTCGTTAGGCGCGGAACCTTATTCCCCTCGAAAGTAGAATTCACCTTATTTCTCATGAATCTCTCCTATTGTTGAGTGAGCAGACGCTCCATCGACGTTTATGCTAACCCCGATAAAAGCAAAATGAAAGCGCTTTCCATTGAAAAAAATAGGAGGGGCATGCCTTTTTGTTCGTCCGCTAAAAAATTCAAAATGGCGATGGCGCGCCACGAAAGTTGCCCGTTCGATTTCGTAAAAATTGCATAGCAATAATGTTTCACATTTTCGCTTATTGGTTAGAATAGCGAGGTACCTAATTTAGGAAGGATTATTACCACAATGGAAAAAGCAATTGAGCGTTTCCTCGATTACGTCAAAATCGACACCCAATCCGATGACACCTCTGACTCAATCCCAAGCCAAGATAAGGAGCTTAACCTCTCCAGAAAGCTCCTCGCCGATCTCAAGGAGATGGGTATCGTTGCCTATCTTGACGAATTCGGAATCGTCTATGGCAAGCTGCAAGGCGAAGAGGGCCTCGACCCAATCGGCCTCAACGCCCACGTCGACACCGCCCTTGAAATCAGCGGAGCCAACGTCAAGCCGCAGTATATCTCCAACTACGATGGCGGCTATATCAAGCTTAACGACGCCTACAAAATGTCCCCAGTCGAATTCCCGACCCTAGGCGCCCACATCGGCGATGACCTTATCGTCACCAGCGGCGACACCCTTCTAGGGGCCGATGACAAAGCCGGCATCGCCATCATCATGGCCGTCCTCGATCACTACGCCTCCCACCCGGAAGAAAAGCACCACACCATCTGCTTCTGCTTCACTCCCGATGAGGAAATCGGGCGTGGCCCGGATCACTTCGACGCCAAGAAGTTCGGCGCCAAATACGCCTACACCATCGATGGCGGCATCTATAACGAAATCGCCATCGAAACCTTCAACGCCGCCCATGCCGACATAAAGATCGAAGGCGTCTCCATCCACCCGGGAGAAGCCAAAGGCAAGCTGGTCAACGCCTCTAACGTCGCCATGGTCTTCGACTCTTATCTTCCCCCAAAGAAGCGTCCGCAGTTCACCGAAGGCCACGAGGGCTTCAACCACCTCGTCGAGATTTCCGGTGGCGTCGATAACGCGCACATGCATTACATCATCCGCAACCATGACCGCGCTTTGCTTAATGAGCAGAAGAAAGAATTCGAAATCGCCAGGGAGAAGACCCTCAAGGACTTCCCGACCGCGAAGATCGAGCTCTCCATCGGCGATGATTACCGCAACATGAAGGAAATCCTCGATGAGCAGCCTTCTGCCGTCTTGACCGCGAAGAAAGCCTTCGCCGAGCTTGGCATCACCCCAGAATTCAATCCGATCCGCGGCGGCACCGATGGCGCCACTTTCTCCTTCAAGGGCTGCCCGACCCCAAACCTTGGCACCGGCTCCTATAACCACCATGGCCGCTTCGAATATCTCTCCATCAAGGAATTTTTGACCATGATCGAGATCGTAAAGCAGATCATGAAGGCTTAATTAAGGCAGCAAAAGGAAAAACTTTCAGGCGTTCTTCTTAAAAGAAGGCGCCTTTTGTTTTGGAAAAGAAGCAAAAATCCTTTGACAAAAACTGTAGCAGCCTTAGATTTATGCCATCCAAAGGAGGAGAAACGTATGCCAGATTCGATTGTCGTAACTGCCACTAAGTCCTTCTGCGGATTCTATTATTACTATTACGGACTGGACATCGTTTCCTGACCTTTCGTAATAGTTCGGTGGGAAGCGAAATATCGCTAACACCGACAGAAAGAATGAATCTTCCAGCCAGGTGTTCGCCACCTGGCTTTTGTTTTAGGAGGAAAAAACATCATGAAAAACAAAGCTCTTTGCCTATGGCCTTGCGCCTTTGCCCTTGCGCTGCTCGCTTCTTGCGGCAATAGCGAATCCAAAACCCAAGTCGGCATTCTTCAGTTCGGCAGCTTCCAAGCTCTAGAAGAAGCCAAAAGAGGATTCGTCGAAACCTTAAACGCCTCTATCTTCAAAGATAAGGTTGAGATTGATGTGCAGAACCCGGAGTCTGATAGCGCGACCAACGCATCCATGGCCTCAACGCTTGCCTCAAAGTCAGACCTCGTCTTCGGCATCGCCACCCCTAGCGCCGTCGCCTTAAAGACCGCGGTCGATAGCTTTGGCTCCAATATCCCGGTCCTTTTCTCCGCGGTCACCAATCCCGTTGGCGCAAACCTCGTGAATAGCCTTGAAAGCAGCGGCAATAACGTCACGGGCGTCACCGATTTAGGCGATATCGCTAAAGGGCTAAGCATCCTAGAGCAATTCAACGTCGATAACGTCGTCTCCTTCTTCACATCCACCGAGACCAATAGCGTCTACCAGGCTTCGATCGCCGAAAAGTGGATGGATGCCAAAGGATGGGAGCATTCCAGGAAGACCATCACTAGCGCCTCAGAGATCTCTCTCGCTCTTGCCTCTATCCCCGGCTCTGTCGATGCCGTCTTCCTCCCTACCGACGACACGATTGCCAATTCCATTGCAATGGTCAAGGCGGCAAATGAATCAAGAGCCAACCCGCTAGTCATCTTTGGCTGCGACGTTGGCATGATTGGTGGCGTCACCTTCGCCCTTGGCGTCGACTACTTCGAATGCGGCGTCCAGGCTGGCAAGCAGGCCATAGAGATCCTTAATGGAAAAAAGCCGTCGGAGATCGCCGTGGAGAGTTGCGACAAAAGCGCAATCAGCATCAATAAGACCGGAGCCGAATCCTTGGGCATCGCCATTCCAGAGTCGATATTAGCAATCGAAGGCGCGGAGATTCAATAAACGATTATGGGCAGTGGCGAACTTCTTTCCTTCTTCCTTAACCCATGGGTCAATGGCCTGATTTTGGGGCTGCTCGTACTTGGTGTCTTCCTTTCTTTCCGCATCCTAGATATCGCTGACCTCAGCGTCGAAGGCATCTTGCCGCTTATCACCTTGCTTAGCTGCGTATTGATCAACTCCGGGGTTAACTCATGGCTGGTGCTCCTTATCTCCATCGGCATCGGCGCGCTTTGCGGCGTGCTCAATAGCCTTCTTACCATCTATTTGAAAACGCCTCCTCTTCTTAGCGGCATCATCGTGATGGCCTTAACCTTCGGCTTGGGCATCATGATCAACTCGATGCATAACGGCTCTGTTACCATCGATTCGGGCAAAAGCACGGTCTTCAGCGGGCTATCCTCTTTGCTAAGAGGGTTTAGCAGCGACAGGATGTGGCTAGTCGCGGCAAGCTACCTAAGTTACATCTTGCTTAGCCTTCTTCTCGTTGCCCTGCTCGGCGCCGTCCTCTACTTCTTCTTCGGCACCGAGTTCGGCATGAGCATCCGCGCCTGCGGCAAAAACAAAGCCATGTCTAGGGCGAATGGCATCAACGTCAACCTCATGGTAACATTTGGCCTTGCGATCTCCGGCGCCTTAATCGGCTTGGCCTCCAGCCTATATGGCCAGCATAACCAGATGGGCTTGCCAACCGATGGCCAGGGCATGATCGTCATCGGGCTTAGCGCCTTATTCCTAGGAGAAGCGATATTTGGGACAAGCAGCTTCAAGAAGAGCCTTATCTCCGCCATTGTCGGCTCGCTTCTATACTGGTACCTCATCCAGATTCTCACCAAGCTTGACAATAACGGCTACATGCTTAGCGTCTATAAGGCGATTCTGCTCGTGCTAGTGATCTTCTTGAAGACCCTAGTGAGCTTCCTAAAGAAGAAAAAAGGCGGTAACCCCACCTCCCTTAAAGAAAGCCTAAGCAAACACATCAGCGGAAAGGAGAAAGACGATGCTAGAGCTTAATGACGTCTCCAAGACGTTCCATATCAATAGCAACCCCCTTGATGACAAGCTAGCCCTTGATCACGTTAGCTTCTCTCTAGGCGAGGGCGACTTCATCTCGCTCATCGGCAGCAACGGGTCCGGCAAATCCACATTGCTTAACCTTATCGCCGGCAGCGTATCCCCCGATTCTGGCTCCATCATCTTAGAGGGGAATGACATCACCCATCAGAAGGAGCACGAGCGCGCGAAAGCCATCGGCAGGGTATTCCAGGACCCGAGCAAAGGCACGATCGCGGACATCTCCCTGTTTGAGAACATGTCGATCGCCTCTAGGAGAGGGAAGAGGCAATCCCCGTTCCGCTGGGCGTTATCCAAAGCCAAGAAGAAAGAGTTCCAGCAGGTGCTTGCCCCATTAGGCTTAGGCCTAGAGAATAGACTTAACGCACCCATGGGCGCCTTCTCCGGCGGCCAAAGGCAGTCGGTGACCCTCCTTATGGCCGCGAGTAACAAGCCTAAGGTACTGCTTCTAGATGAGCATACGGCGGCGTTAGACCCAAAAACGGCCAAGACCGTGATGGAATTAACCGACAAGATCGTCAAAGAGAACCATATCCCGACTTTGATGATCACCCACAACATGAAGGATGCCCTAAAGTATGGCAACCGCCTCGTGATGATGAGCGGGGGACATATCGTTTTCCAGGCAAACGAAGAGGAAAAGAAAAAGCTCACGGTCAATGACTTAGTGGAGCTCTTCTCCAAATTCGAGGAGGGAGCCTTGGCCGAATAGCCTAGGCTTCCTTTTCTTTTTTGTTGATGCCGTTTAGGAGGTATTTCGTAAGCAATGGGCGGCCAGAGGGGGTCGTCAGCTTCAGATACTTGCTGCCAAACTCGATGAGGAACTTTGTTTTGATGGCGCGCCTTTTCGTGCTGATGTCGGATGTGACGGATTGGAAGGTCCTTGAGAGGAAGCCTTGGTTGGCCTTCTTCTGCTTGATGGCTTCCCTTAGCCTAGAGGCGAATTCCTCCATCGTGAAGCAATCATAATAGTCCTTCATATCGAGTCGGATGGCGATGTCCTCCATCGCGCGGACGAAGTAATCCTTTTCGTCCATCACCCAGTGGGAGTCTTTCTTCAGCTCATCGAGAATCCATTCGGAGTCGGTGCCATATTCATGGATGAGATCAGCCAAAAATCCAGAACTGGGAATCTCGCCTTGGAAGCAGAAATAGAAGCCCCGGTACTTCTTGAAGAACTTCATGGTGTCCAGATAGCCTAGCTTCATGTACTTCTGGATGCTCTCTTGCGAGAAATCGACCATCGACCCCAAAGGGATATAGGGGGCGATGTAGCTAACGTTGGGAAGTGTGAGGAAGAATCGGTTCTGCGGCTTCAAAGAGAATAGCCTCATATCGATGGCGATGACCTCATCGGCACCAAGCTTAAAGGCAAGGCGAATCGGAAGGTTGTCGTTAAAGAAGCCATCGATGTAGCGCTTGCCATCGATGATCTCAGGGGGGAATATCGGGGTGCAGGCGCTAGAGGCGTGAAGGAAAGGGAGGAACTTATCCTTATCGACTTCCTTCATATTCACGTCGACGAGCTTCATCGAAGGGAAAGAAGTCGTGACGACGCCGAATTCCATATCGGAATTCAAGGCAGCATCCACGTCAAGTGCGTCTTTGATGTACTCCTTAAAGGGAGTGATATCGGCAGAGAGGCCGTTTTTGAAATAGGTCCAATACCACTTGTTGAATTCCTTGGTGGTGTTGAGGCTCGGGTTAGTGAGTAGCTTTTTGGAGATATCCACGCCATTGACCATTACTTTGTCGGCGGTGATGTTGCTCCAAAGGGGACGAAGCCTTTTGGCGGCGTGGCTTGCGAGGAAGGCGCCATTGAGGGCGCCGATGCTCGTGCCGCTAACGACATCGAAATGAAAGCCAAGCTCCTCTAAGGCCTCAATCGCGCCGACTTCATAGGAGCCTAATGCCCCTCCGCCCGCCAGGGCGAGGCCTAGCTTCTGTCCCATGAATCCTCCTTGACGCGATATAGCGCGTTCAAGATATCGACTAAGCTCATCAGGCCGTCGCCATTCTTGATATGGCGGGCATGCATCTTCGCATTGGTATATTCGTAGCAGCGCTTCTGCACTCTTTCGTAGTCGAAGTCGCCATCAAGGAAAATTGCGTCCGCGAATTCTTTGCCAGCCACCGTCGCCTTTTCGATCATATAGATGAAGTTCTCCCTAGAAAGAGAGAAGGAAGTGACTTTCTTATCGAGGCTAAGCGTAACGTCGGCATCGACGATGACGGTATTCTTCTTCGCCTCGTAAAGCTCGGCGGGCGGATAGTACTTCGGGTAGCAATGAAGGATGATGATCATGTCCACGTCGAAGTAATTCATGGGGTAGGTGGGCACGTTATCGGTGGCGCCGCCATCGATGTAGATGCCGCCGTTGAAGCGATGAGGACCGTTTATCAATGGGAAAGCCATGGAGACGTTAATGGCTTTCTTGATGTCGCTTCGCGGCATCTTGTTGAGGCAGAAATAATGGGGGACGAGCTGAAAGATCTTGGTGCCGGAGACGTAGACCGGCATCAGCATTTGCTTGCCTTCGACCTGTTTGAAGATTGAGTTGAAAAGGCCGCGGCGGATCTGCTTCATGAAGGCGAATTTGTCATCCGCGTCGATGTTCTTATAGGCATAGAGCATCTGATCGATGTGGTTGCAGCTCGTGGCGTAGGCGTTTAAGGCGCCGATAGAGGAGGCGGAGATGACCGCCACCTTGTCCATGCCGATCTTCTCGATGATCTGCTTGGCATAGGCAAGCTCGGCGGCACCTCTAGCTAGGCCGCCGGAGTAGACGAGTCCAATCTTTTTTATCTGCCTTCTCTCACTGCCCATAAATGTATTTGACCTTGGAGATTAGACTGCTCGCGAGGATGACGTTGAAGTTGGCGAAGAAGAAGACCGTGACGAAGAAGTTGGCGATGATCACCCCTTTCATCACGCGGTAGGCAGGGGTCTTATAGGCAAGTATGCCTTCCGACATAAACGTAAGCATGGTGCCGCCGGATTTGTCATTCACGATCAAGAAAACAAAGGCCGTGACGGAGATGGCGAAGCAAACGATGAGCAATAGCTCGGTGGCAAGGGGGCGAAACTTCTGGCCTCTGCCGAAGCAAAGAAAGAATATCGAGGTGATGGAGCCGATGCAGATAAGGGCAGGCACCCCGATTAGCCCTATCGTATTAAAGGGGTTATCGCCTTCGCCATGGAAACGCACTCCTAGCAAAAGACCCGTCAGCATCGTCCCGACGAGAATGAAGGCGTATAGCCTTTCAAACGTCGAGATCGGAGAGCGGGAGCGATAGAGGATGGAGATGATGGCGACGGAGCCGATGCACACGAAATAAGCGCCTATGGTAAGGAGGTACTTAAAAGAAAATAGCGCATCGATAAGAAGCGCTATTGCGAAGGCATTCAAGAAGACGACGGTGAGGAGGGTGCGTAAGCTGACGGACTGGTTCTGCCCAACGCGAATCGAGCTATGAAAGACGTTCTCAGGATCCTTATCCGCCTTTCTTCCGCAATAGGGACATGTATCGAAATCGAAATTGGAAATGAAACCGCAATGTTCGCATTTCATGAGAACGCATACCTCCTTACTTCATTATAGCCAACAAGGAGAAAAGATTACAAAAAAGTTTTGTTGTATAGTTAAGTATCAGGTAAACGGATGTTGTATGGAAATGCGCAAAAGGGTAGATAGGCGGCGAAAAAAAACCATCGCTTCCACGATGGATTTTTTTGGATTCAAATTGGCTGGGGTGGCTGGGATCGGACCAGCGTATGTGGGTTTCAGAGACCCATGCCTTACCACTTGGCTACACCCCAAGGCGAGGTTTATTCTACACGTCTTTATGCTGGATACAAGAGGAAATTTAAAATTCGAGTTCAGAAAGGCCGATTTTCTAGATACAATCGGCCTTCTGGCGCCTTTTTCGTGCGTTCGATGAGGTCGAGGAAGAACTTATCGATGGAAGGCTGGTCCATCTCTCCAATGCTTTCTCCATTATGGCCGCCGATATAGAGTTTGCCATGGAGATCTTTGAGCACGCGGTACTCCTCATAGACGGCGCTGCGGTCATAGTAGGCGTTTCTATCGATATCGGTCGCAGGCCCAAGCGCGTCGCCGATAAAGATAGCCTCTCCATCATTGACGTCGATTAGCAAAGAGCCCTTCGCATGAGTATTGGGGAGAGGGACGATCTTAACCTTGGTATCTCCTAGGTCTATAACAATGGGTTCAGAAACGAGAATATCGACGCGTAAACGCCTGGCATCCGCTTTGGTGCCGAAGACCTTGGCGCCAGAAAAATAGGGGAAATTCGCGACATGATCCTCATGAAAATGGGTGATGGCGAGATAACTGGGATTAGGAAGCAGGCCCTTCTCCCTCATTTCATCAAGAAGCAAAAGCTGCTGCCTAGAGCTGCCCGTATCGATAAAGAGGGTTCCTTTGTTCCCCCTGACGATGCCGATGCGGGAGCAGATGAACCTTTGATCTTCCTCAATGTAGCCGATAGTTGGCGTGAGCTCGATATACTTCATGCGCTTAAGTTTAGCAAAGATTGGCAATTCCGTTTATCATTAACGAAGATGAAATATATTGACGCTCACGCCCATATCGCCTCCTGGCCAACCATCAAGACCACCGAGGGATATTTATTGGCCGCGAAGAAGAATTACCACTTCTCCTTCACCCTCCTTTCTAACTGCGACTGCGCCTCCTTCCCTAACGAAGGGCAAAAAGGCGGGGTGTCTAGCCTAGCGGGGCTAAAGCAAGTCGTCTCCTTCGTGAAGAAGAACGCCTCTAGCTTTGGCGCAGGCGTCTGGATCAAGCCGCTCGTCGAGAAAGAAGTCAGCCAAGAGCTTCGCGACTATATCGAAAAGAACCGCAAATACATCTATTTCCTAAAGCTGCACCCTTGGTGCGAGAAGGTCGCGATCGATGATCCTAGCCTTGAGATATGGCTAGAATACGCCCGCGAATTAGGCTTGCCAGTGCTCGTGCATACGGCTACCGATGACTACTCCTCTATCGGCCACCTGGAAAAAGCCTGCGACATGTATCCGGACCTCACCTTCGTCGCCGCTCACCTTGAACTATCTAGCGACCATCTTTATGCCATCGAGGCCATGAAGCGTCACCCCAATATGTACGCCGACACGGCCTGGGTCGATATGGAGACCGCGAAGAGAGTCATCACCGAGGTCGGCGAGTCAAGAATCATGTTCGGCACCGACAACCCCGTCGATGGGGCAAATACGCTGAACAACCCCATCTATCAAGAGTACCGAAAGAACGGAAAAGGCCTCACGCCCGCTCAATTAAGGAAACTCTTCAGTGGCAATGCGCGTCTTGTGTACAAGATAAAGATATAAACCTTTTCAACGCACTTTTCTTGGGTTAATATTAGGGTAATCCATACACTTAAGGAGGCCCTATCATGAAGGTCTTAGTCACTGGTTTTAAGCGTTTCGCCACCCACGAAAGCAACCCAACCGAGGCGATGCTTCCCCTTTTGAAAGACAAGGAAGTCGTCACCCGCTTGCTTGACGTCGATTATAAAAAAGCCAAAATCGAGCTTGAGAAAGCCATCCAGGAGGAAAATCCTGATTTCCTTCTTATGCTCGGCCTATCCCCCTACACCGATCGCCCCGTCATCGAGCAATACGCCTATAACGAGATGAACTCGGTTCAGCCTGATGAGAATGGCGTCGTTGAATCTGGCAAAGCCATCTTCGAGAATGGCCCGAAGTCCATCTCTTCCAGCGTCGATGTCTGCTCGCTGCAGCAATACATCGTCTCCCAGGGCGAGAAAGCCAACATCTCCATCGACCCGGGAAGGTTCGTCTGCAACATGACCTACTATGTCGGCCTCCACTCTGGCAAGCCTGGCATCTTCGTCCATATCCCGACCGAGGACTCCTATCCTTTGCAGGAATCCGTCGACACGGTCAAATGCATTCTCTCCTACATTAACTATTGATTTAGTCGACTGTAGAAACATCAAAGCGGCCCCGAGCACCATCGGGGCTTTTGTTATGCGTAAAAATAACTGGTGCCAGGACTTATTTCTCCTTTAAGGTTAATAGCCTCACGTGCTGCACGTGCATCTATAAAAGAAAAGGAAATGTATCACGAAAACATTCCCTCTTACTTCTTCTCCCCCTGGCCTTACTTCTAGATGCTTGCGGCAAAATGGCCGCCCCACCCTCTCGCCCTCCCGATTCTTCTGAAGCGGTGGCTAGTAGCCCTAAGGTCGCCTTAGAAGGCACCGGCACCCTTAGCCGCGGCGTCAAGCTCTTCCAGCTGCAACAACAAAGCAACTTGGCCTTCGACTTAAAAGTCGATGGCCTTTCCCTTTGCTGACTTTTTGTAGAAAAAAGGCCCCTAGGTAGACTAGAGGTCTCTAACGAAAGGAAAGCGAATGATGGATTAGAAGCGGAAGGCTTTGCGTCCTGGATAGACGGCGTTCTCGCCAAGTTCTTCCTCAATGCGGAGGAGCTGATTGTACTTAGCGACGCGCTCAGTGCGGTTAGGGGCGCCCGTCTTGATCTGCCCGGCGTTAAGCGCGACGACTAGATCTGCGATGGTGGTGTCTTCGGTCTCGCCAGAGCGGTGGGAGACAACCGCGGTCCAGCCGGCGTTCTTGGCCATCTTGATGGCCTCGATGGTCTCGGAGAGCGTGCCGATCTGGTTGAGCTTGATGAGGACGGAGTTGGCGACGCCTTTCTCAATGCCCTCTTTGATGATCTTGGTGTTGGTGACGAAGAGGTCGTCGCCGATGAGCTGAAGCTTCTTGCCAAGCTTCTCATTAAGCTTCTTCCAGCCAGCCCAGTCGCCTTCGGCCATGCCGTCTTCTAGCGAAATCAGCGGGAATTCCTCGGCAAGCTTTTCCCAGTGGGCGATAAGCTGATCGGAGGTATAGACCTTACCGGATTTGGGCTGCGTGTAGATGACCTGGCCATCTTCGCTCTTTTCGCCCTTTGCCCATTCAGAGGCAGCGGCATCCATGGCGAGCATGAAGTCTTTGCCAGGGACGTATCCTGCTTCTTTTATGCCTTTCATGATGAGGGTGAGCACTTCTTCATCGGCGCCGGTCTCGGTGTTGGGGGCAAAGCCGCCTTCATCGCCTGCGCCGGTAGAAAGGCCGGCCTTCTTCAAGATCTTCTGCAAGGCATGGAAGACTTCGGTGCACCAGCGAAGGGCCTCGCTCCAAGTGGAGGCGCCGACTGGCATGATCAAGAATTCCTGGGAATCGATGTTGTCATCGGCATGGGCGCCGCCGTTCATGATATTCATCATCGGAACGGGAAGGACGTTGCTGGAGGCGCCGCCGATGAAGCGATATAACGGCAAGCCAATAGATTTCGCCGCCGCATGGGCGGAAGCAAGGGAGACCGCAAGGATGGCATTGGCGCCGAAATTAGACTTATTCTCGGTGCCATCGGCCTTAATCATGGCTGCATCGACGGCATAGATGTCGCTGGCATCAAGGCCGACGACGGCTTTGGCGATCTCGTTGTTGACGTGACTGACGGCGATGTCAACGCCTTTGCCGCCATAAAGGGCTTTGTTGTTATCGCGCAGCTCAAGAGCTTCGCGGGTACCGGTGGAAGCGCCGCTTGGGGACGCGCTTCTGCCGACGGTTCCATCAGCGAGGGTGACCTCGGCTTCGACGGTTGGGTTGCCACGGGAGTCGATGATCATGCGGCCGTGGACTTTGACGATGGTTGTATTTTTCATAAGAATGTTAATCCTCCTCATCGGACGGCTACATTCTAGTTGCGTCCACAAAAAAGAGATAACAATTTGCACAATTTTTCTCATACAGCCCTCTTCCGCCATCTACGTAAAAAGACGAAAGTAAAACAAAAAGGGCTGTTGCAGAACCAGCCCCCGTGGGAATCAAGATTCGCTTGGCGATCAAGCGCCGTCGATATCGTCTTTATAGGAATCGCAATAGGACTTAAAAGTCTCAGGCTCCTCTTCCATATGCCTATCGTTAAGCATATCGATGTCTTCGCCGGTCCTCTCGCTCTTCTTATAGGGAGCGTGCTTGCTGTATTTCTTCTTGAAGGTTGGCATAATTTTATCGGCCTAATTATAGTAAGGGCGTTAGACAAGGAAAGAGGTAACGACATTATGATGCGTGGCATTTGCTTATTAGAAGACGGGTTCGAGGAAACCGAGGCGATTTCGACTCATGACATCCTCACCAGGACCCATGAAATCGAGCTCGACATGGTCAGCTGCAACGGCAGAGGCGAAGTCGAGACTTCGATGGGGCTTATCATCAAGTGCAAGAAATGCCTAGAAGAGGTTGAGCTAATGGATTATGAATTCTGCGTCCTCCCAGGCGGCAAGCGCGGGGTGGATAACCTTAAGGCTAACGGCAGTGCCATGAATGCGGTTAAGGCCTTCATCAAAGAGGGCAAACCCGTGTATGCGATTTGCGCGGCTCCTTCCATCCTGGGAGAGCTTGGCTACCTCGATGGCAAAAACTACACCTGCTTCCCTGGCTTCCAGGTTGGCAAAGGCAACTATATCCACACCGGCAGCGTCGTTGACGGCAATCTCATCACGGGACACTCGATGTTCTATACCATTGAGTTCGCCGAGAACATAGTAAAAAGCCTCCTCGGCGAGGAAGCTTTAGATAGGATTGCTCAGGGCACCAAAGGCCTTAGATAAGGGCTTGGATCGCCAGGGCGATATAGCCAGATACCAAAGAGACGCCAAAGGAGATCGCGAGGATGATGATGGCATCCTTGAAGTTCTCCTTTTTTCTTAGCAGCACGAGGACGCCAAGTCCGGCGTTGATGAGCAGTCCCGAGAGCAATGCGCCAAAGGGGAGGGCGCCTTGGACGAACAAGTCAGAGAGCAGGACGCTAGAGGCGCAGTTGGGGATTAAGCCAACGACGATGGCAAGCAGCGGCGAGAACCAGTAGTTGCCAGTGAGGAAGGAAGAAAGAGCATCTTCGCCGATCCACATAATGAGATAGCCAAAAGCCAAGTTGATGACCAAAACATAGGCGAAGATCTTAAGCGAATGGATGACGGGGTGGAGGATATGCTCATGAAGCCAGGACTCCTTGCCTTCCCCCTCTTCGATCTCATGTCCGCAGCAGCCGATATGGACCTCGCCCTCTTCGCCATGGCACTCTTCTTCAAGGTGCTGATGGACTTTCTTTGCGGCCTTGTAGTTAATGAGGTCGACGATGATGCCGACGGCGGATGCAATCGCGATCTTGCAGGCGATGAGCACAAAGCCCATGTACCAGCTAGAGGTGAGATTGGTGAACAAAATCGGCAAAGCTTCGTCGCTGCAGGCGAGGAAGACGGCGATAAGCGTGCCCATCGAGATGTGATGCTTGCCATATAAATCAGCGGCGACAACGCTGGTTCCGCATTCTGGGACAATGCCGAAAAGGCCACCCAGAGCCGGGGCGAACCAACGTCTTTTCTCCAACAGCCTCGCGATCTTTCCTTCAATAAAGGAAAGCAAGAAATGGAAGGCAAAGACGAAGGCTAGGACAATCGCAGAATCTTTTAATGCGTCCAGCAGGACTTCAACCGCTTCATTCATAACGCAGCGATACTATACACTACTTGTCAAGATTACCTAGCGTTTCGCTACCGCAAACGCGACAAAATCTTTTATACTTGTGTCTAACATGAAAGCAAAAGATCTATCCACCCCGAAATCCAAAGTCATCAGCGTCTATAGCGACACTAGCGTCGAAAGCGCCCTCAAGATCATGCTGAAGAGCCATTTCACCATGATCCCAGTCCTCGAAAGAGAGAGCGACCGTTACATCTACTCCCTTTCCACCAGCGACATCCTTGCCCGATTCGCCGAGACCGAGGATATCGAGTCCGTTAAGAAAGAGACCATCTCCTCCATCGCGATCGGAAGACTCATCGTCCCTTGCCGCATGGATACCGAAGTCGAGATCCTCACCGACTTAGTCGTCAACCAGAACTATGTCCCTCTCGTGGATGAGGATGGAAAGTTCGTTGGACTAGTCACCAGAAAAGCCGTCATCAATTACCTCGTCGACCGCCTCGACGAATGCAAAGGAGAATAACCATGCCAGATTGCGATAACAACTGCGAACACTGCAGCGAAGAATGCGACGAGAGGCAGACCCCCGAGTCCTTCCTCGCCAAGCAAAACGAGAATAGCAACGTCAAGAAGGTCATCGCCATCGTCTCCGGCAAAGGTGGCGTCGGCAAATCCCTCACCACTTCTCTTCTCTCCGTCAACGCCAAGCGCGATGGCAAGTCCGTCGCCATTATGGACGCCGACGTCACCGGACCGAGCATCCCAACCATCTTCGGCCTTAAGGAGCTAGCTACCGGTACCGAGACCTGCATCTATCCGGTCAAGACCAAGACCGGCATCGAAGCCATCTCCCTTAACCTCCTCATGGACGACCCGGCTGAACCGGTCGTCTGGAGAGGGCCAGTCGTCTCCGGACTCATCAAGCAGTTCTGGAGCGATGTCGCTTATGGCGACGTCGATGAGCTTTATGTCGATATGCCGCCGGGAACCGGCGATGTCCCGCTAACCGTCTTCCAGTCGATCCCAGTCGACGGCATCGTCATCGTCACCTCCCCGCAGGACCTTGTCTCCCTCATCGTTGAGAAGGCCGTGAGAATGGCTGCCATGATGAACATCCCCGTCATCGGCATGGTCATGAACATGTCCTATATGGAATGCCCGCATTGCGGCGAGAAGATCTATCCTTTCGGCAAAGAATCCGATGAGGACCTCGCTCTAAAGTACGGCATCCCCGTCATCGGCAGACTCCCGATTGACCCAAAGCTTGCCAAGCTCTGCGACGCCGGCGCCATCGAAGATTATGAAGGCGAATACCTCCGTGAGATCTCCGATGCGGTCCATCGCCTCAACCCGAAGCCAAAGAAGTAAAGCAAATCTCAAAGGATCGCCAAACGGTGGTCCTTTTTGCTTACCCTTATCGGCAAAAAGCTTCTAGACAAAGCTAGAAGCATCAATACAGATCAATGGCTCTTTTCCTATATTTGCCACCGAAGAGGTTATTTAGGAAGATCAACAGCATCGCCAGGGCATATAAGCCAACAAGCCACGCTCCGAGGTAAAGCGGGAAGAGTGGGTCTTTTGGATTTAGCATCCAATAGGGATAGGCAGAGCCATCGGAATAGAGAGCAATGTTAGGGAAGATATAAGGACGGAAGAGCATGAAGACGGCATAGAAGATCGGATAGGCCAAGAAGGTGAATCCGAAATACCAACGCAAAGTGCCCTTCTCATCGAATAGCAGCCAGTCGATAACGGGGAGAATCAATAGGAGTGTTACGTAGATATGCCCTGCAAGGTGCCTTTCCTCAGGATGGCTGGGCACGAGGATCGCGAAATAAAGCAAAGCCGAGGTGATGGCGTAGAAGAATACGCCTAAGGTGATTGGCATATATAGTCCAGCAGGGAAGCCGCGGGTGCCATGGCGGAGGTCGATGGCGTTGGCGATGATCTCCAAAAAGAAAACGCCCATCAGCATGATGCCGGACTGCACATGGTAATAGCAGATCCAAGCGCCGGGGTTGCCTGCGCCCATCACGTAAAAGGAAAAGAACGTGGCGAGGAGGCCAAGGCTGATCATGCGGCTTGCTAGGGAGATGAGGCGGTTGCGGACGTTCATGGGAAGAAGTTTAGCACCTATTGGGCGCTTCGCGTATAATCCAGTCTATGTCCAAGCTGCATTTAACCTTAAAAGACGAAGAATATCCTTATTCTGGCTTCTCCCACACTCGGCTCGTCGCCCGCGCCTTCGTCATGGATGAAAAGGGCAACTACGCCCTTCACACCGTCTCTAGGGATGATGCCTTTGGATGCCAGACCTACTTCGAGACCCCAGGAGGTGGCGTCGAAAAAGGGGAGAGCCCAGAAATCGCGCTAGTCCGCGAATGCAAAGAAGAATTAGGCGAAGAGGTCGAGATCCTTGAGGAGCTAGGCAGCGTCGATGACGCCTATAACCTTATAAAACGCGCAAACCATAACGTCTACTTCCTCTGCAGGAAATTATCCACGGGGGAAAAGCATTTCGTGTCTAGGGGCGATGCCTTCATCAAGAAGACGGAACACCTCCCCATCAACGAAATCGTTGCCAGATACCAGGCCCAAGATGACCATGGCGTCGCAGGTTTGGTGAAGAGAAGAGAACTCCCTTTTGCCTTGCTTTTATCGGAAAGAAGCGCGAAATAGACTTTAGGGAACTAAATTCGTTATCAAAGTTCTTGATTTACAATGGCGAGTCTAATATATTTATTCCCGCTGGCGCTGTTGGTGAAACGGTGAACACATCCGGCTGTGAACCGGACATGAATGAGTTCGACTCTCATACAGCGCCCCATTCTTAATGTACAGCATAAATGCCCATGAAAAATGGGCATTTTTGTTTATTTCTAGCACCAATTCATACTTTTAATAATTAAGGGTGGTGGATGGGGAGCAAGAAAACGTCAAAGAATTTATTAAATACAAATTTGGTTACTTCCAGACAGTGTGCACAATGAAGGACTGTTTCACTTTCATGAGAGTCCGAATCCGGGATGTCCGATAGGCTGAATCATTCATAAGACAACGAATTCTAAACTGAAAAGAGTTCAAGAGCGCACGGAAGAAGAAATAAGGAAGATTACCCTCGCTGATGTGATGGCGGAATTTCAAAGTGAATGAAAGAAGAACTTAAGCAAAGCTTTTGTCAAGGCGTTTAAAGCGTGCAATAAGGACAGACAATAAAAGAAGTTCGGATAGCTTCAGCCCTCCGATTTCTTATCCGTAATTCCGCTGTTTAGGTTCCGATTATCAACAAAGCACTAACGGAGGAAGCGAAACGATTACAAACCTTTCGTTTGAGCGTATAAAGAATCCATGGTCAGGAAGCCCCATGAGCACTCATGGGGGGAATGGCCAGATAAGGTATTTGTTATCCCTTCCCTTAATTTTAACGAATTGCCTTATTAACGAAGCAGGTCCTGGGCCCTCCTAATTTTTCAGGACCTGCTTTTTGTTCCCTCTTTTCGCCATCGGCTATAGAATGGAACTGAAAAGCATGGCAAAAGCAATAAGTTCTTTCACCTTCTTGTTTGTTGCGTGCTTGTACAAAAAGGAGGAGACGAAATGAAAAGCAAATGGAAAACCCTATCGACGATAGCGTTGATCCTGCTTATTTTGGCAACGTTGACCTTTATCGGCACTAGGATTGCAATGCCATCGCTAAATCTATTGCCCAACTCTAGTGAGGCGGCAAGTAGCGGCGTCGAAACTTCCTCCGCCTCTTCTAGCTTGCCTCCAGAAGCGCTGATTGCAGGAGGCCTTGCCGTCGGCATTGCCCTTGCTATCGTCTATAGCTTTATCTACTTCTTCTACATCGCCGGCATTGCATTCGGGCTAATCGGAACCCTTTTCTCGATCCTAGGGAGGACGATGAAATCGAAAGGGTTCCTAATCTCCGCGATCGTCTTTGCCTTCTTGGCGTTATTGCCTTCTCTCTTGCTTTGCTTCTTTAACCTTTGGCCCTCTTATATCGGGGCCTCGCTTTTCCTTGCCGCGGGCATTCTAGAGATCATCGCGGTGAAATCCTTTGCAAAAGAGGAGTAATGGCAAAGAAAAAAATAAAGGGTCCTAGAGCCCTTTTTGTTTACGGTGCATATAGGTGAAACTTGGGATAAGCAGAAACCCCATGAAGTCGATTAGGACATCGGAGAAGCTTGCGACTCTGCCGGCGGAGAACAGTTGAATGAACTCTCCAAGATTCGATAAAGCTAAGCCAAATAGAATCGCATAAAGATAGCGATGCTTGACGTCGAGCTCATAAACGAAAAGCAAGGCGAATAATCCGTCGAGAGAGAATAGCAGGAAGTGGCCGAAAAGCTTGCCGGCGACCCCGAGAATGGAAGATTGCTCCGATTCCGAGAGCATGCCGCCGAAAAACACGTTATTGATAAAGGCGATGAGGTTGCCGCCTAATCCGGCATGATCATCCTGGGTGCGGGTTGAGGTAAAGCAGATGAAAGCGGCGATAGCCATCGTCAATAGGCCATAGATTATCCTTTTAATCAGCCGCTTTTTCCCCATAAGGCAAATTCTACCTTATGGCCAAAGACTAGTGTAGGCCTACCTTGGACGAGAGTATTCCCCGTTTAGGAGACCGCCATCGCCTTTTGTGAGATTCACGCAGGTCATGCCTTGGTAAAGCCACTTCTTGGGTCTGCCTAAGTGTTTGACGTGGATGCTGACCATCTGAAACTTGCCAGACTTGAAATAGAACCTCACGAATTCAAAGGCATCACCCCTTTCCTCATAATGGACGAAATCGGGGTTCTTTGTGATCTTCGCGATCTCATCGATAACCTTCAGATAGGTTGAGGGATGGGTCTCGGCTAAGGCGTTGAGGACCTTCTCCTCCATGTAGATGGCGACGCCGCTAGTCAAACTGATGCCGACCGCCTTTTCAGCCGCTACGCTGATGCGGCCGATTTTGATGGGTCCGCCGCTAACTTTTTCATTCATAGCAATAACTACCTCCACTTTCCTTTTAGGGGCCGAAAATGAAAATGGTCTACAAAGTAGGGGTGAAAAAGAAGATAATCGTGCCGATATGACGAAATATAGCAAAGACGAAAACATCTCCTACGCGTTAGGCACCACTCTTACCATCGAGCTGCTCAAAAGAAAAATCGATGTCGTGAGAAAGGTCTACATCTCCCCGAAGCAGAAACGTGACGATACCTACGCCAAGGTCATCGACCTCTGCAAGAAATCCCCGAAAATCCAGATCATTGAGAACAACGAACGCATCTTCCGCGACCTTTCCGGCAAAGACAACACCATGGTCATCGGCGAGTTCGAGAAGTTTAAGTCTCCTCTAAACAAAAATGCCAACCACGTCGTCTTGGTCAACCCCAGCAACATGGGCAACCTCGGCACCATCATCCGCTCCACGATCGGCTTCAATCTCAGCGACATTGCGATCATCACGCCTGCCGCGGATATCTTCGATCCGAAGGTCGTCAGAGCCTCCATGGGCGCGATCTTCAACCTTAATTTCGAGCTATTCTCCTCCTTTGAGGAATACATGAAAGCCATGGGCGGAGAAAGGCATCCCTACCCCTTCATGCTTCAGGCGAAAGTCGATTTGAAGAACGTCGAAATCAAGTACCCCTACTCCCTTGTTTTCGGAAACGAGGCGACTGGTCTTGACCGCTCCTTCCTCGAAGTCGGCACCCCCATCCTCATCCCGCATAGCCCGCTTATCGACTCCCTTAACCTTGATAACGCGGTCGCGATCGGCATCTACTGGTTCACGAAATAACGTATTGGCCTGAGTAAAATCAGGCCTTTCTTTCGCAAAGAAACCTTCGCGCATTGCTTTCTATATCGATAAGCGTAAAATTCGTTTCGCTTTCTAAAGTGAAAGGAGCTCATTCCATGGCAAAAGTATCATTAACCCATATGGACATGACGAAGGGGAACCTCTTTTGGAAGATGGGCCTTTTCTCCCTTCCGATGTTCCTGACTTTTGTCTTTCAGCTTCTCTATAGCACGATTGACCTCCTGACCGTCCATTTCATGGGCGGAGGTCAGACCTCAATGAGCGCGGTTCAGGCCAATGGCAGCCTTATCTCCCTTATCATCATCGTCTTCTCGAACATGAGCCTTGGGGCCAATGTCAGCGTTGCCAACGCTAAGGGTGCCAACGATCGGGAAAAGGCCTCCAAGGTCCTTCACACCTCGATCATCTTCTCCACCGTCTCCGGCTTAGGCGTTGCCGTCGTTGGCTATTTTGTCTCCGGCTACTTGCTGCAACTAATGGGAACGAGCGAGCACATCATCGATTTGGCCACGATCTATTTGAAGATCTACTTCATCGGCGTCCCCTTCATCATCATCTATAACTACGTCTCTCAGATCATGAGGGCGCTAGGCGATAGCACCACTCCTCTTGTCATCCTACTCATCTCCGGCCTCATCAATGTCGCCGCGGATATCCTCTTCGTCGCTGCCTTCCATATGGACGTCGACGGCGTCGCTTGGGCAACCGTGCTCTCTGAGGTTGTCTCCTCCGTACTTGGCGTTCTCTTCTTCGTCTTCTCGAAGAAATCATTCATCAACCTCCATTGGAAAGAACTTAAGATCGATAGAACCGCGATGAAAGACATCGTCCGCATCGGATTGCCGGCTGGCTTCCAGGGCTTCTTCTTCGCGCTTCCCAACGTCTTCATTCAAGCCAAGCTCTATCAGGTCGATCCAGGCAATACACAGCTCACCGATGGCGCGATTGCCTCCAGCAACATCGAAGGCTATATCTATGCGGGCATCGAGGCCATCTATAGCGCGGCCATGAGCTTCACCGCCCAGAACTATGGCGCGAAGAACAAAGAGAACATCCGCAAGGTGTTCCGTTATTCCCTCCTTTGGGTCTTCTTGTTCTGCCTGCTCGTCGATTTGATCATCGGCTTCGCCTATCAGCCCTTATTGAAGCTATATGTCGATACCCCTGAGGCCATTGAGGCCGGAAGGCAGCGTCTATGGGTTGTCGGATTCACTTACCTGTTAGATGGCATCATGGATATGTTCAGTGGCTCAATGAGAGGCGTGAGGCATAGCACCTTCCCAATGGTCACGACCCTCATCACCTGCACGATCTTTCGCATCGTGATGCTGGAAACCGTCTTCAATATCCCATTGTTCCATACGGTCATCTGGCTCTACGCGGTCTTCCCGGCCTCATGGATACTCGCCGATATCATGGATCTTGTCGGTTACCTCATACTCATGCCCAAAGCCTATAAGGAAATGGGCTTATTGCCCGCGGCAACAAAAGAAGAAGCGAAATAACTCACCCACGGGTGCGTTATTTTTCTTTATGGCTTCCTCTTTTTCCTTTCATTCTTTAGAATGAAGCCCTATGGAAAAGCAAATTAACAAAGTCGGGACCTTCTTCCTCCATGTCGGCGAAGGCATCACCCTTGGCATCTCTGCGGCCGTGGCGGGCTTATCCGCTGGCACGATCGCCGTCGCGGAAAAGATCTACGACCCCCTTATTAACTCCGTCTCTAACCTCAGGAAGGAATTCAAGAAGAGCTTCCTATATCTTCTCCCCTTCTTCCTCGGCCTCCTGCTTGGCGCATTGGCGGCTCTAGTTGGCATTCAACGCGGCTATAAGGCTGCCCCCTTCTCCTTAACGGGGCTCTTCGCCGGCTTCATCTTAGGCTCCGTCCCCGTCGCCATCTCTGAATGCAAGAAGGGTCAGACCAAGAAAGAGAAGATTATCCACATTGTCTCCTTTACTTGGTGCTTCCTCCTTGCGGCAGGATTGGGCATCGTCACCGCGCTTACCAAATTCGAGCTAGGGCAATATATGAATGAGCGCGCCTGGTGGATCTATATCCTTATCTTCTTTAGCGGCGTCATTGCGGCAGGAGCATGCGTCATCCCCGGCATCTCCGGTTCCATGACCTTGATGGTCATCGGCATGTATTACCCGATCCTTAACACCTACACGGGTGAGGCTTCTATCCTTCATACTGGCGATGCCATGTTCAAAGTCACCGGCTTAGTGATGGCTTTGCTTCTTTTCCTCGGCGCTATCGTCGGCGTAATGCTATCAAGCAAGTTCATGAGGTTCATGCTGGAGAAGCATAGGGTCTCTACCTTCTACTCAATCCTTGGCTTGATCCTAGGCTCCCTCATCTCGATGTTCATCAATTCGAGCATCTATCCTCTCTACCCAAGCATCGCGACCTGGGATTACATCGTCGGCGGCATCCTCTTCGTTGCCGCCGCGATTGGAGCCTTCCTCCTTGTTACCCACGTTGGCAAAGCCAAAATTGAAGAAGAAGTCACTTCCGCTCTCGAGATTGAAGAAAAAGAAGAATAAGCAAAAAGTGAGTTCGGATTCGAGCTCACTTTCTCTTTATGTAGGCATTGACCGTGACGGTCTTGCCTTTTAATGGCACCTGATAAGATTTGGTTCCAATAAAGGTGAAACCGCATTTCTCTATGACGCGGTTGGAGGCGATATTATCCACATCGGCGCAGATATATAGCTTCTTGTAGCCTAACGAGAATAGTTTCTTGACAAAGGCGTTGCAGGCTTCGGTCATGTAGCCTTTGTTCCAAAACTTTCTAGCCAATACATAGCCGATTTCAGGAACCCCTTCTTCATCTAGAGAAACGACGTTGATCATCCCGATGGCTTCGTCTTTGCCTTTTTCGAGGATGACGTAGCGCGGAATCTCAGGGCGCTGTTTATCTTCCTCTAGCCAAAGCTTCACGATCATCTTCGTGACATCGATATTGGGGTGAGGGTTCCAAGTCATGAACCTGGTTACTTCAGGGTCGGTCGCGTAGTTGCGGTAGATCGCCTCGGCATCGCTTTCCCTAATAGGGCGGAAATCCAGCCTTTCCGTTTTCATCTCCTCACTCCCTTGATGACTTTCCTTAGGAATTCCTGGCATTCTGGCGTAGCGGAGGATTTAAGGATTAGAAAGCCAGCGGGGCGCTTTCCCATCTTGCCGATGAAATAGAAGACCGTCTTGCCTTCCTTTGCTTCCTTGATGTCGCCATAGCGCAAAGTAATGGCAAGCATAGCCTTCTCCTTCTCTTCCTTATTTTCGATATCGAAGTAATTCTCAAGGCGGTCAGCATAGACGTGGACGCCGGAAGTTTTGATGCTTTCATCTTCGTGGCTCTTCTTTAGCTTCTTCTTGTAGAAGAGGGGGAGAGAGAAAAGCAAAGCGATAAAGGAAACGATGAGGATCAGGCAGACGAGCAAGGTGATGGTGGCTAAATCGAATTTCCCTTTGTCCATTCCCAGGGCAAAAGCGAAGCAAAGCAAGATAAAGGCCGCGACAAAGAAGACAAGGATGAAGGTGCTTTTGTTTAGCAGCATCAGGAAAGGGAGAAGTTCCCCATAGGTGAAGGATTTGGCCTTGTCATCGAGGACGTCAAATAAAGGCTCCTCTTCTTTCGGCGCGCTTTCCTCTTGCTTCGCCTTCTTTGCTGGCAATGATTCGATGGTAAGGGGTATGTCGTTTTCATTAAATTTGGCAGGGGAGGCGAATGGCTTAGCGGCAGTTGCCTGGACAAAGACTCTCATGGAGGAGACCTCTTTGTAGTACTTCTTCCTTTGCCTAAAGACGATAGCTAGGACAATGACGAGGACGACTAGCAAAATAGAGGCGACCAAAAAGATGATATAGGGGGTGAGGAGGTAATCTGGCAAATCGATTCTCTCCTCGCCGTTTTCAAGGTTTTTGAAATAGGATATTTCGCCTGCATGGAAAAGAAAAAGGAACAAGACGCCCTGCATCAGTATCGCGAAGACCATGAGGTAGAAGCTGGCCGCGGTAGTAATGTTGGTGAAGAAGCCTTTTCGATAGTCCCAGGCCAGCGCGTTTTTCTTTTTCATGCCCTTCATCTTAAAATAAAACGAGGATTTTTCCAAATCTCTATCCTCGCTTGCTTCTTAAAAAGAAGAGGAGCGTATATAGTTTCTTTCGTTGATGGAGGAGAGATATGAAGATTAGCTTTATCGGCAGCGGCGCCTGGGCGAGCGCGCTTGCTTGCGTCTTAGCGGGCAAGATGGGGAATGAGGTCACTCTCTATGGCAGAAGCAAAGCGGAGATCGACGACATCAACCTTAATCACGTTAATTCCAAATACTTCCCAGACGTCAGCTTGCCCTTCTCTATCAAAGCCACCCTTGATCCCAAAGAAGCCCTTCGCGATAGAGACCTTTTGGTCTTGGCCGTCCCTTCCAGCCAATTAGGCAACATCGTCGAATTACTGAAAGAGAACCTTAATAACAAGCCTCTTCTTGTCAACGTCATTAAAGGATTCGACCTGAAGACGGGGGAAGGGATCTCCTCGACGTTATCCAAATGCTTCGGAGATTATGTCTCTGGCATCGTTAGCCTAGTAGGCCCAAGTTTTGCCAAAGACGTCATCCATGGCGATGTGACCTGCATCTGCGCGGTCTCCTCCTCCTTATCCGATGCCGAGAAAGTCCAAAGCATATTCTCTACGCCCTCTTTCCGCGTCTATACCAACCTCGATGTTATCGGGGCTGAGGTGGGGGCTGGCATGAAAAACATCATTGCGATAGCCTCTGGCATCCTTAATGGCTTAGGCTATAGCGATAACGCGAGGGCTAGCCTAATCACCAGGGGCTTAGCCGAGATCACCCGATTCGGCGTGGCGTGCGGGGCAAGCGAAAGGACATTCCTTGGCTTAACCGGCGTTGGCGACCTCTTCCTGACCTGCTCCTCCTTCTCTTCCCGTAACTACTCCTTCGGCTATGAGATTGGAAAGAAGGATGAAGCCGCCGAAGTGATTAGGAGCAACACCAAAACCATCGAGGGCATGGATGCGGCAAAAGCCATCCATGAGTTCGCGAAGGCCAGAGGGGTCGAGGTCCCCATCACCGACGCCGTCTATTCCATCCTATTTGAAGGAAAGAAGCCTAGCCTCATCGCCAAGGCGCTCATGAGCAGAGAGCTTAAGGCCGAATAAAGAAAGCAATCCGCCAGGCCGACGGATTGCTTTCGTTTATAGTTCGTTAGAAAGGGCGAAATCGCCGCTTTTGATCCAGCCGGCTTTGCGGAAGAGCAAGTCGACAAGATAGACGAGAATGATCGGGGCGAGTAGGCAGAAGCCAAGCACTTCCAATAGCGTCACATAGTTGAAGGAGAGGACGTCCAGGAAGTTTAGCGGGCCAACTAATCCGCAGCTTCCCATGCCGGCGCCGACGGAGAGGGCGGACATAAGGCTGGTGTTGCCTTCTTCTACCGCTTCCATGGCAGGCTGCAGCGGGAAAAGCATCGCTAGCGGGCCAAGGATCGCCGAGACGATGATGGTCGGAAGCCAGATGATGGGCTTGCGGAGAATGTTCTTGAATTGAAGCATGGAGGTACCTAGCCCAACGGCTAAGACGCTGCCCCACTTATTGTCGCGTGCGGTCTCTACCGCAAAGCCGACCATCTCTACGCAGCAGCCGATAAGGGCGCTGGCGGCCGCTAAAGGAACGGAGCCGATATTGATGGCAACGCAGATGGCGACGGAGCTAATCGGGGCGGTAAGGGCCATGCCGACGAGCACCGAGACGATGATGCACATCAAAAACGGAACGGCGGCGAAGCTAACCTTGATAAGGGCGCTGATGCCGATGGTGATGTAGTGGATCCATTCGGCCAATAGGAAGCTATAGGCGATGGCGGCCAATAGACCGACTAAGGGAATGAGGATTAAGTCGACAGGAGTCTTCTTTCTCATGACAAGCTTAACGATGGCATAGGCGAGAATCGCGGCGACGTAGCAAGACAAGGGGTCGCCGATGGAGCCCACGTTATATTGGGCAAGCTTGGCGTTATTGGGGAGCCATTCGAATTCGTAGTTGCCGATATAGCCGGCAGCCATCATGGCGACGACCATAACGCCGTTTTGCTTTAAAGACAATGCGACGCCTAAGCCGATGCCGGCGCCGAGCAGCCCCTGAACGACTTTCGCCCAGGTCCCCATCTGCTCCATGTAAGGGATTTTGGCGAAGAGGTTCAAGACGGTGCCGATGATGAGGGTACCGAATAGGCCGATCGCCATGCCATTGGTCGTTTTCATGAAGAACGACTTCACGTCCTTCATCCTTTCTTTGAATGAGTTATTATGGGAGGGTGTTTCTTCTTCAGGAGTCACCGTCTTCTCTTTTACAGCGTTTTCCATTTTAAAAATTTCCTTTGCGGTTAGGAAGTCTACCATTGTCGAGAAAAAATTATCGATAATAATGAATACCGATTTCGCTATCCAAACGTAAATAACGCAGTAATTAGCAAAATAATATAGGTAGCATCGATACTTTCTTCATCCTTTTTAAAACATCCTATCTTTTGAATATCGTTGAGGAAACACAAAGAAAATAGGGGCTATAGGCATAGAAAAAGAGGAGGCATTGTTGCGGCGGGCCTCCTCTAGTTGGGAGAGAATCAGAACTTGGCCTTGAAGGCAGTCACCTTAGCGGTAAGGGCAAGGTAGCCTTCTTCATCAAGGATGGATCCGCCTTTGACTGCGGCAACAATCGCGCCTTCGCCAGTGGAGCCATATTCGGCGAAGTAGGCCTTATCTGGCAAATTGCCAGACATCGCTTCCCATCTGGCGTTCTTGCTGGAAGAAGTGTCGCCCTGAGCCTTTTTGGAGATGTGGTTTGCCATAGCGCAATTCACGTAATTGACGGTGGCGGCGCTGCCCCAAGGACGGGCAAGGGAGACGGTTCCTTCGGTGACGGTGGATTCTGCAAGAAGGCTGCAGTTTATGAAGGTGAAGCCGAGTTCTTTCTTGGCGGCTGGCTTTGGGGCGCAGATATAGCCGCCATTGGTGGAGCTGCCGCGATCAAGGGAGCGAATGGTGCAGGATTCAAATAAAGCATCGGAGTCCTGGCCGAAAATGAAGTCAGTCATACCTATGATCTCGCAGTTGACGTAATATTGGGAGTTCTTATTGACGAGGAGGGTGTCCTGATAGCCAAGGAACTTGACTTCGCTAAAGGAGGCAAGGTCAGCGTCGCAGGTGAGGGCGCAGGCCTGCTTGTTGCCATCTTTGGAGTTTTTATATTCCTTCATGGAGGTGAACTTGCTGTTATTGAGGGCAAGCTTCTCGGCGTGGAAGGAAGTGGCGGCGCCTAAAACCATGAGGGTTCCAGAGCCATAGGTGCTATAGGCGGCTCCGCCGTCATCAACGGTATCCGCATCGGCGGCGAACTTGATCTCTGTGACGTCTTTGCCTTCACCAAGCAGGGAGAGGTTCGGGATCTCGATGTAGTCCTTTTCCTCATAGGTGCCGGCTTTGACGTTGATGACCTTCTTATCATCGTTATTCGCGCCTAAGGCCAGCTTAAGGAAGTCATGGGCGTTCTGGACGCAGGAGAAAGCAAGGGAAGAGCCGACCTTCTCGCCTTCATTGCCGATGCTAGAATCGACGGAAACCGCATAGACGCCCTCGCTCTTTTCTAGGGTAGAGGCATCAATGACGGTGACGGAGAAGGAATCGGTGTAGTCATTTCCCAGGCAATGGAAGGTAGCGGTGAAAGATTTCTTGCCTGCGGTGGTGGAATCGACGCCGCTATTACTGACCTTAGAGGGATCTAGCGGCAACTCTTTGCCGCCTTCAACAACGGCCTTATAGGAGATATAGGAAGCATCGAAGGTCCCATTAAGCGGAAGAACGCGGTAAGTTCTATGAATCTTATTTCCGCCGGCGGATTCCTGCTTGATGCCAGCGTGTATCTTTAGTCCGGTGACGGAGAAGACGGTGACCTTGATGACCTTAGTGGCGTAATCCTTGTACTTGACGAGGAGGTCATAGGTGCCCGGGGTATTCATATTGACCGCGGAGGCATCGATAGTGAACTTGCTGGGGTCTAGGTCGACTTTAGCGCCGGAAGAAAAGGTAGCGGCAGCACGGATAGAGGAGGTATCGAGGCTATCGCCAGGGATGTAGTCGGTGATGAAGGAGGTGGCGTTGACTTCAAAGCCGGTCTCCTCGCCAAGCTTCACTCTCTGGACGAAGTCTAGGTAATAGAGGTTGAAGCCATTGACTGGCGAGAATAGGTAATAGGTGCCAGCCTCTTTGATTTCATAGGTATAGGTGGTGGAGACGAGGGCAACGCCGTCTTCGCTCTTGAAGAGGGTGGTGGGTTCGCCATCCTTCACGGTGCCGATGGCCCATTTGCGGCTCGCATCGCTGCTATTGGCGGATTTGGCGATGAAACGGAGGGTACCAGCCCCATTGGCGGTGATGCGGATGGACTTCTTCGTAGCGAAGGTAGAGGCGGATTCGCCATTGAGTTTGAATCTGCCCTGCTTCGGGTAGGTCTTGCCATCGATGGTGACGGCTTCGCCAGTGTTGTCAATCTGGGTGCCGGGCATCAAAGCAAAGACGCTATTGAGGTTCTGGATGGCATCGAATTTGACCGCTGGGGCCATATCCGGGGTAGCGATGGTCTTTATGGTGACAAGGTCATCATCATCGCTAGAGCGCTCGGAAGAAGACTCCCCGAGGGAGGATTCCTCAACGGAACTTTCCGCCGCAGAGGTCGCTCCTTCTTTTGACGATTCCTTCACGTCCTCACTCTTAGTTTTCTCAGGGTTAGAGGAAGCTTGCGCGCTAGATTCATCTATAGAGGAAGCCGGGACGACAGGGTTATTCCCGCAGCAGCAAAGGGAAAGTAGCGCAAGGGTGGACAAAAACAAAACTGATTTCTTCATACGACTCCTTTTGTCTGTATATCGAGTTGATTTTAACACTGGTATACATCAATTGCTTTGTGTTGGGTGCATAAAAAATAAAGGAGACCAAAAATAAGAAAGAAGACTACATGGGTCCTCTATTTTATGTCGTAGCCTTCCAGCTTCCGTTCGCTTTGAAGCACCTTATTCCAGTCTGGTTTCTCTATGGGGGAAACTACCTGCATGTAACCTAGATACATCGCCTTGGCGCAGATGCTGGCATCCACTTTCCCCGCGCCTCCGCCAAAAACAGGAATTACGATGGAGTCAATTCCGCTGCTTATCGCCTCAAGAAGCGTCACCCTCATGCATTGATAGATGACCATCGGATCCTTGATGGGGGATGGCGCGCGCATACTGGGGGTATGGATAAGCTTCTTATCGCTATGGGGGATGGAGATGATGAAGGCGGTTCCGACGGGCTGCTCTCCATGGAAAAGGTCACGGATATACCTTTGGACACTTCGCTGGAGGCTATCGCCAAAATAAGAGGTTATCGCCGCATCAAAGCCTCCGTCCATCAAGCCAAACGAGTTGCCGGGCGAAACGACGCAGCTGACATTATGGCAATCCAGATAGGAGGCTAGGTCGCTGCAGGCGACTTCTACTTCAGGCCTAGTTAAGAAAGCAGTCCGAATAGCTGCGGCCATCTGTGGGCTATTATCAAGAATCGTGATCTTCATACCCTTAATTATATCGGCGGCTTGCAAGGGCGCTATAGCAGCTGTTTCGAAGAAAAAAAGAAAACTCGGGGCGAGCCCGAGTAACCTTTATTCCTTTTTTTCATCAAGCAGTTCCTTCTGCATATCCTTGCTGGCCTTAAGGAAGCCTAGAAGCACGGAAGGGTAGTATTTCTTATAGTCTTGGTTAGAGACCTTGCTTAGGTTCTTCTCTAACATCGCCGCTTCTCTAGAGGGGTCGAGGATGGGGAGAGAGTTCTCAATCTTATAGGCAGCGATTTCTTTGACAATCGCCATACGGCGTTCATAGAGCTCGATGATCTTGGTGTCGATTTCATCGATCTCTGCTCTGCATTTTGCTAAATCAGCCATAACGGTACTCCTTTTTACATGAATAGGCAGGCTAGCGGGTAGCCAATTAGGCAAGCGACCAGGATAGACAGCACCATCAAGACGCCACCATAGATTAGGACATCCTTCGTCGAGCAATAGTCGCTTCCAGCGACGATTGCGATATGGGGCATAGAGGGCGGGGTGGCAAAGGCAAAGCTTGCGAGCATGCCGATGACGCTGGCCATCGCGTTGAGGTTAAGTCCGGTGTCGGCGCTAGCAAGAACTGAGGCGGCAACGGCGGAGACAAGAGTCGCGGTGACCATGTTGGACGAAAGATTGGTCTGGATTGCGGCCCAGAGTGCGAAGATGATAAGCAGGCCGATGGCGGCAACACCCGTCAAAGAGGAACCGATATTATCCTTTAGGAAAGCCTTTAGCCCAATGGCGTCATTGGTCAACGCTACGCCGAGAACCAGGGTGGCGGCGCACATCATCAAAGAACCCCAGGGGATGCCATTTCTAAAGGCATCGTCGACTTTAATGAGAGGCTCTCCATCGATGCGGATGATGCAAAGAAGCAAGACGCCTAGTAGAGGCGGCATCGCGGTGCCGTATTGGTTGATCGCGTTATAGAAATCGGGGGCGGCTTCCTTAAAGAAACTTGGGACGATCCAGAGCAAGATGACCATGACGAAGATGGAAAGGATGACGATATCCTTTTTGTTGGTTTTCGGCAGCGCTTTTCTTAGCGAAGATAGGTCTAGGTCCTTTAGCTTATCCACCTCCGGCTTAGCAAAGAGGATGAGCATGAAATACATAAGCATAAACAAGACGATGCCGGCGGGGATGGCCATGCCCATGTAAACGATGAGGGAGATGGAGGCGGCGGCAGCCTTTAACGCCAAAACTGGGAAGACGTGGGCGATAGGGGTCATGCCAGAAGAGATGGAGACGGTGAACCCCAGCCCCATCATCAAGACCTTGGCGATGCGGTCACCTTTCTCGATATGGGCAATCTCGAAGATTTCGTTAAGGATCGGCAAGACGACGATGAAGAGGACGGTCGGGGAGATGAATAGGCCTAGAAGCAAAATGGAGGTTAAGAAAAGCAGAATGAATAGCCTGCCAGACTTCTTGGCGAGTTTATTGTCAACGAAGGCGATGGCCACCCTTTTGATAAGGGAGGTCTTGCTTAGGGCATAGGTGCAGATGAAGGTGAAAAGAAGGAAGAGCCAGGTCTCGTTGCCAAAGCTATTGGCGAGAGCGGACTTAAAGCCGATGTTCTTAAGGAAAGATAGAGAGAAGATGCAAAGCAAAGACGGCCAATCGATGCCGATGGTCAGCCAAAGGATCAAAGATCCCAAGAAGATGAAGATGACGCCCATGGCGTCGCTAGAAAGGCCCTCAAAGGGAGGGATGAACCTTCCGAAAAGGCACATGGCGATGCAGATGGGAATCATGATCCAACGGTAGATCTTGTTGTCTTTTAAAGGGATGTGCCCCTTCATCGAGGAAAGTTCCCTCGCCTCTGGCGTAGTTTGTTTATCCATAAAATCCGATAGAATTTACCATTCCTATTATACAGGCGCAACCTCACATTATGCATCTATGCACATGCGGTGGCGCATATGTGGTATATTAGCGCCCATGAGTGAATTACTTTGCCCAGCGGGCACCATTGAAGCCTTCCACGCGGCTATCAGCAACGGCGCGGACGCCATTTATCTCGGACTCGATAAGTTCTCGGCCAGAGCTTATGCCGAGAACTTTAATATCGATAACCTAAGGGAGCTTGTTAAGTTTGCGCATCTACGCAACGTCAAGATCTACGTCACGGTCAACACCATCGTCTATGACTATGAACTCGAAGAGGTCTACAAGACCATCGATGAGCTTGCCGCCATCTCCGTCGACGGCGTCATCGTCCAGGACTTGGCCGTTTTGACCTACGTCACCGAACACTATAAGTCCATGCAGGCCAGCGCCTCCACGCAATGCGGCATCGAAGATGAAGACGGCGTTGCCCTTGTCCAAGATCTAGGCGTTGAGCGCGTCGTCTTTGCAAGGGAAACCCCGGTTGCCCGCCTAAAGGAAATCAAAGAGCACACCAACATTGAGGTTGAGGCCTTCATCCACGGCGCTCTTTGCGTCTCCTATTCCGGCAATTGCCTCATGTCCTCCATGATCGGCGAACGCAGCGGCAACAGAGGCCGTTGCGCCGGCTGCTGCAGAAAGCGCTATACCCTTATCGACACCAATACCAAGGAGAAGGTCGCCTCAGGCTATCTTCTCTCCATGAAAGACCTTAACGTCGCATCGAAGATTGATGATCTTCGCTTCGCCGATTCCTTAAAGATCGAAGGCCGCATGAAAGACCCGGCTTATGTCGCCGGCGTCACCAGGCTTTACCGTCGGCTCCTTGATGGCGAGAAAATCGATTTCAACGACTTTAACAAAATCTTCAACCGCACTTATACCCTTGGCTTCAGCAACGGCGAGACCGCCGCTACCATAACCAATATCGAGCGTCCGAATAACAACGGCTACCTCATCGGCACCATTGAGAAGGTCCATGGCAGCAAGATCTGGATCCGCCTCACCAGCAAGATTGGCAAAGGCGACCAGCTCCGTATCGAGATCCCAGGCGTCGATAAAGAGATCTCCATCCCTGTCACCAAGATGTTCGACTATAACGGCAACGAGGTCGAAAGCGCGGTCAAGTGCGTCGTCACCTATTGCGACTACTACGTCAAAGCCGGCGCGAAGGTCTTTAAGACCAAAGACGCCGAATTCGTGAAGAAGGCTGAAGAAGATTGCAGGTCCTCTGAATATAGAAAGCTTCCGGTCGACATGGAATTCTCCGCCCATATCGGCGAAGCCTTGTCCCTTAAGGTCAAATATCAGTCCTATGAAGCTAGCGTGAGCAGCGAGTTCATCGTCCAGGAATCCAAGACTTCCTCTGTCACAAGCGAGAATATCCAAAAGCAGCTTGGCAAGCTAAACGATACCCCGTATAGCCTTGGCAACCTCAAGATCAGCAAAGATGAAGCCATCTTCGTCCCGCTTAAGGCCATCAACGAGCTTAGGCGCCTTGCCATCGAATCCCTTAACCAAAAGCGTCTCTTCAGAGAGACCATTGCCGGCAAGAAGATTGAGATCAACCCCAAGAAGTATGAGGCCCAAAAGCCAGAGCTGACCGTTGAAGTCGTCAATGACGAGCAGTATGCGGTCGCGAAGGAGCTTGGCATCAACCATATCTACTATAAGAACGTCGTCAGAAGGAATAACTGCCATTACGTGGAAGATAATGGCGAAGTCCTCGTCGGCGGGCTTGGCGGCATCCACCACTACGCTGGCAAAAACCCGATCGTCACCGACTACTCCTTCAACACGGTTAACGCGAAATCCGTTGCCTTGCTTTCCACTCTTGGTGCAGAACGCATCACCCTATCTCAGGAAATCAGCCGTGAGAACATCGAGACCCTTATCTATAACTATGAAAGGGACTATGGCACCCATCCTAACCTTGAGCTCATCGTCTATGGCAGAGCCAAGGTCATGCATTCCAGGTACTGCCCGCTGAAGCGCCTAGGCAAGTGCGGCGATTGCAGGAAGAGCAACTTCGTCCTCAAAGACGAATTCGCCTCCTTCCCGATCAAGTTCAACGAAGACTGCACCACGACCATCTATAACTCCAAGACCCTCAACATCATCGATGATCTCGATACCATCCATGGCGTGAACTACTTCCGCCTCAGTTTCTCTACCGAGAGCCCAGAAGAGGTAAGGAAAGTCATCGAGGGCTATCAGCTGAAGATCAATTCCGGCTACTCCGGACTCCACTTCGACAAAGCCACCGATACTCACGGCCACTTCTTGAAGAACCCGCTATAAGGGAGTCGAAACCAGGTCGATTCACTTATCCCCAAGCCTGCGTTGTGGATAAATATTTATCCACAATATTGACAAAGTGTGTGGATAACTCATATCTAAGAAGCATAAATTCCTATGCTTCTTTTTCATTTGTTTTTTCTTTTTGAATGACAAAAAGAAAATCCCGGACAAGCCGGGCATATTCTTTAATTGGCAGACTTTGATGTTTTTGATACAAAGTCATTTCTGCCGTGAAACCAGTTTATCACAATTTGAAACCAGTGTCCAAAAAGTGA
>CADCPN010000033.1 GCA_902803375.1 uncultured Erysipelotrichaceae bacterium
ATGAAGTCATTGCCGATGGATACGACCTGCTTACCATGATGACCGATAATTCGACGCTGGATGAGTTTTGAAGTTCCAGTCGTTAACGCCTGTCTTCAGTGATGGCAACGACCATTTCCAAATCAACTCAAAAAGCCGCTCAGCTTAGTTGCTGAACGGCTTCTTTCTTTGGGGCTTTCTTGTCCTTACTTAATTACGGGCAAGCAGTTCGCGGTAGACGCCAAGATATAGCTCTGCGGAGTCTTTCCAAGAATGATTGGCCTTCATCGCGTTATGCTGCATAAGGCGGAAGGCTTTCTCGTTATGATAGAGCACTTCTGCCTGATACATGCCATAGCAGAGGCCGCCCTCGTCATAATCCTTGAAGAGGATGCCAGTCGCGACGTCGGCGTTTTCGCCATTGTAGTCGATGACGGTGTCGACGATGCCGCCGGTAGCTCTCGCAACGGGGAGAGCGCCATAGGCTTCGGCGATGATCTGTCCGATGCCACAGGGCTCAAATAGCGAGGGCATTAGGAAGAAATCGCTGGCGGCGTAGATTTCGTGGGCGCGTTCTGCGCTATAGCCGATATAGATGCCTACCTGCTCTGGGAATTGTTGGCGCAGCTGCTCTAATCCCCATTCAAGATGGGCTTCGCCGCTGCCTAGAACAAATAGCATCGCGCCTCTAGAAAGAGAGAATTTAGCAGAGGATAATAGGAGATCGACCCCTTTTTGATAGGTAAGGCGAGAGACCATGCCAAAGACTGGTCCGCCATTATCCTTTAAACCGCACTTCTGTATGAGGGAGGCTCTAGCGGCGGCTTTGCCTTCAGCCATGTTCTTCAGGCCATACCGGAGTGGGATGAATAGGTCTTTCCTGGGGTTGAACTCGGCCTCATCGACGCCGTTAACGATGCCAGTGAAGTCATCCTTGCGGAAGGCAAGGACGCTGCATAGGCCCTGAGAGCCTTCTTCGGTAAGAAGCTCGGCTCTATGGGTTGGGGAAACGGTCGTGATCTTGTCGGCGTAGTAGATGCCGGCCTTAAGGGTAGAGAACCTATCCTCGAAGCGGACGCTGCCATCCTCATATAGGTCCATCGGGAGATTGAAGAAGTCTCCTAGGAAATGCGGGTCAAGCATGCCTTTGAAGGCAGGGTTATGGATGGTGAGAACGGTATGGGTAGAGGCGAAACGGGGGTCGTTTTTGCTCTGTTCCTTCAATAGGCACGGAATGATGGCGGCCTGCCAATCATGGACGTGGACGATATCAGGGGTGAAATCGATGAAGCCGAAGAGGTTTCTTGCGGCGATAGCGAAGAAGGCGAAGCGCTCGCCATCATCGTCATAGCCATAGAGGCCATCCCTGCCGAAATAGTAATAATCGCCGATGAGATAGAAGTCGATGTTGGAGATCCTGGCCTTGTAAATATCGGCTTCTTGGCGCCTCCACCCGACATCGACCTCATAGGTGCCAAGATGCTTCACCTTGTATTTGCAGGTGTCGATGGACTTATAGAAAGGCATGACGCAGATGACTTTGTTGCCTTTTTTCCGATATTCCCTGGAAAGAGAGAAGACGACGTCGGCTAGTCCACCAGATTTCGCGAGAGGGTTGATCTCGCTGGCGACCATGGCGATGTTCATAGAATGACTCCTTGTCCGATATAGAGGGGATCGTCTTCTTTGCCGCAGACATTATGGCTGCGGGTGACGATCGCATACTTATCGACGAGGGCATTCTCAACGACGGCTCCTTCGCCGATCTTCGAGGTGGAGAAGATGATCGAATTCTTAACGACGGCTCCCTTGGCGATCTTGACGTTGCGGGAGATGATGGAGTTGATGACGGTTCCCTCGATGACGGAGCCGTTGGCGATGAAGGAATTGGAGACGTCGGCATCTTCGCCATAGATCGCCGGCGGGGTGTCATGGGTGAGGGTGTAGATCGGCCAGTCAGGGTGGAAGAGGCCATCGAAGGTCTCTTTGTCTAGAAGCTCATTGGAGTAATCCATGTAGTGCTTGAAGGAATCAAAGCAGCGGGAATAGCCTTTGAACTCATAGACCCTGACGCGGTAGTTCTCTTCTAGCGCGGCCCTATACATCAAGGTCTTGAGGTCTAGAAGCGGGTTGCGGGGTCCATATTGGTGCATCATATCGGCGAGGATCGTGCGGTTGATGATCATGGCGTCCATCGAGCAGAGGGAGGGTTTCCTCACGTGACCATCGTTATCTTCGACGTCGGTCACGAAGCCTTCCTTATCGGTATGGATGATCTCTTCGCCTAGATACGCCTTAGAGGGGTTTTCGATCATGGTGGCGATAAGGGTGATCTTATCGTGGTTGGCGATATGCTCCTCTAGGATCGGGCGGAAATCGATGGAGGCGAGGATATGGGCCGGGGCGATGACGACATAGGAAGCGGTCGTATCGTATAGGATCCAGTCATTGGCGCGGATGTTATTGAGGTCGGTGTTGGCTTCTTTGCCAGAGATGGCGTCTTCATTGATCATGACCGACATCTTGCCGATCTTGGTGTTCTTGACCCAGGAATCCATGGAGCCGAGGTGCTTAAGGATGGAGCGTTGATGGTTCTTGATAAGCACGCCGACATTGGAGATGCCGGAGTTGCAGAAGTTAGAGAGGGCAAAATCGACGAGGGCATACCTTCCTAGGAAAGAGGTGCTGCCGATAGGGCGGGAGTCGGTAAGGGGCGAGAGTTCAGGGGAAGTGTGGAAGTTCACGATTCCGATGACGTTTTTCATATTAACCATAATGATTTCCTCCTTCTTCCTTATTTGGTCTTGGTGACGAGGGCGATGTCTTTGGGATCGCCATCGATGACTTCCTCTTCCTTGACGATGGCTAGCGGGCCAACCATGGCATTGGTGACTTTGGCGCCAGCATAGATGTGGCAACCGTTCATCAAGACGGAGTTAGTGACGACGGCCCCTTCCTCGACGACGACATCGCTAGAAATGACGCAGTGGTCGACTTCGCCTTTGATGGAAGCGCCTTGGTTGATGAGGCAATCCTTCACCTTGGCGTTAGGTCCGATATACTGCGGGGTCGCGTGGTTATCTTCGGTGTAGATGCGATGATTTGCCTGGACCGTGAAGAGGTTGATCTCTGGGTCGCCAGAAAGGAGCAAATCCATGTTCGCCTGATGGAGAGAGGCGATGGTTCCGACGTCCTTCCAATACCCTTTGAAGGTATAGGCGACCATCTTCTTCTTTTGCTCAAGCAAGGACGGGATGATGTTCTTGCCGAAGTCGTGATCGCTGTTTTCGTCCTTCGCGTCGGCGAGCAGCTCAGCGCGGAGGGTCTTGTAATTGAAGATATAGATGCCCATGGAAGCGAGGTTGCTCGTCGGGTTCTTCGGCTTCTCTTTGAAGGCGATGATGTTATCGTGATCGTCGGTCTCAAGGATGCCAAAGCGAGAAGCCTCTTCCCAAGGCACTTCGATGACGGAGATGGTGCACTCGGCTTTGGAGGCGATGTGCTTAGCGAGCATATCGTCATAGGTGGAGGCGTAGATGTGGTCGCCAGAGAGGATGAGGACATACTCGGGATCAAGGGCATCCAGCCAATCGAGGTTCTCATAGATGGCATCGGCGGTGCCGCGATACCAGGAAGAGCCCTCTTCTGTCTGGTGCGGAGTCAAGACAGACGTGATGGAATCAACGCCGTTAAGGCCCCAGTTCTTGCCGTCTCCGATATAGGAGTTGAGCTCGCTGGACTCATATTGGGTCAAAACGCCAACGTGGTTGATGCCGGAGTTGGCGCAGTTAGACAAAGGAAAATCAATAATGCGATATTTGCCGCCATAGCTGACGGCTGGCTTCGCGGTTTTGCGCGTCAAAGCCTTCAGGCGGGTTCCTTTGCCTCCCGCCAGAATCATCGCCGCAATTCTTATTCCCATAGTTCCCTCCGTAGGATTATTTAATAAAACTATACCATCGTTAAAAGACTTTCGTCATACATTTCAATAGAAAAGTGTCGAAGAAGAGTGAACGAAAACGTTTGAGATTTGTGCTTGAAAACCAACCGCTTTTCCTGCTAACAAAAACGTTGCCACCATTGGGGCTATATGGTAGACTTACACACGCGTTTAGAGCGAAAGAGGTGAATAGAAATGTCTAGAATCTGCCCAGTCACTGGAAAAGGTCCGTTAACCGGAAACAACAGGAGCCACTCCCTAAGAGCGACCCGCCGTCGTTGGAACGTTAACCTCCAGAAGTATAAAGTCAACGTCGATGGCAAGATCGTCACGGTCCGCATGTCCGCCCGTGCCTATCGCACCCTCAACAAGACCATCAAAGCTGAAGCTAAGCCCGAAGCCGAGAGCAAGTAAAGAATCTTTCATCGCTCTAATTGATTGACTTCTAAATCCCAGACCGAAACGGCTGGGATTTTTCCTTTATATCCTTATATATAGCGTAGGTTTTCCGCTTTGTTATGACGAAAATCGGAGTGAAACTTGGCCAAAGGAACTTCAAAAAGCCAAGGGAGCCCATCTTTAAAAAATCATTGCCTTTTTCGTAAAAGGTAGTTTTAGAAGCTTTTATTGGCCATAGCAAAAAAACGGCCTGGAAGCCAGACCGTAATTGTTTAGATGGTGGTCAGAAGGAAGAATCCCAGCAGCGCCGCGATAGAGGCAATCGCATCGAGGATGATGCAGATCCATTCCGTAAGGGCGAGCACGAAGGGGCGAGGACGCTTGGTGGTCACCGATCCATCCTTGCTCATCTCGCTTTTTAGCTCCGCCCAATGGGAGAGCTTTGGATTAAGCATCAAGATGGCTAATAGCAAGGCAAGCACGAACATGATGATCATAAAGGTGTTGCCGATGGTATCGTTATAGGCGCTAGCTAGGTCGCGGAAGAATAAGCCTGCGACGATATCGGAGATCAAAGAAAACCCCATATGGGCGACGGCGAAGGCCAAATGCGGCTTATAGGTATAGGTCGGGATGCTGATAACGCCAACCGCGGAGATGCCGCGCAGCAAGAATAGCAGGCCAAGCAGCAAAGATAGCGACATGGTCCCCTTGAACGCGGGGTAGAAATAGACGAGGAAGATCGCTCCGCCAACCGAGGCTAGCTCAAAGGAAGCGAAGAACCCGCGGCTAGCATAGTCGCTGCCTTTGGGGTCTTCCCCTAACTCAAAGGGGAAGAGGGTGAGGAAGTCATAACGTTTCTTCTTCCTTTTGCTATAGGAAGATAGCCCCAGCAGGAAGAAAGAGAGGAGGCAGATGACTTCTAGAGCAAGGAAGCAAGAGAACAGGGAGACGTTCATAGCTTTGCTAAGGCCTCCAATCTATCCTTATAGTCTTCTTTGCCGTATAGGTAGCTGCCCGCCACGAGGACTTCAGCGCCAGCCTTCGCGACAAGCCTTCCCGTCTCCGCGTTGATGCCGCCATCGACTTCGAGTAAATACAAATAGCCTTTTTCCTTTTTCTTAGAAGAGAGATAGGCGATCTTATCAAGGGAAGAAGGCATGAATTTCTGCCCGCCTTTGCCTGGCTCTACGCTCATGACGAGAACTAGGTCTAGGCTGGCTAGATAAGGGTCAAGCTCCTCAACGGGGGTGTTGGGCTTTATTGAAATGCCGGCTTTGACGTGAAGAGAATGAATAAGGTCAATGACCTTCTTCGCCTCTTCTTCGTCTTTGCAGGCTTCTAGATGGAAGGTGACGATGTCGCTTCCGGCTTTGCAATACTTTGCGACAGATGCTAGGGGATTCTCGATCATAAGATGGGTATCTAGCACCATTTGGCAGCGGGGGCGAAGCGTCTTGACAACGCCCTCATCCCAAGTGGTGGCCGGGACGAAATGCCCGTCCATGATATCGATATGGATGAAGGAAGCGCCGGCTTCCTTCATCTTATTCGCTTCGCCGACGAGGTTATTCTTATCGGCGGCTAATAGACTCGGTGAAATGATCATTTGAAACCGAAGATCCTCGATAGGAGGCTCTTCCTCTCCTTGAAGTTATCCTTATCCTGCATGGCGGCGACGATGGCATCGTGCATCTCAAGGGCGTTTTTATAACGCTCCTCAGGACGCTTGCGGCAAGCCGTGACGATGATCTTGTCGATGCTTTTTGGGATAGAGGGGACGATTTTGGAAGGTTCTGGGAACTTCTTCTTCAATTGCTTTAAGGCAACTTCCTCTAGCGTAGCACCATCAAAGGGGACTTGGCCAGTGAGGCATTCGAAGAAGACGACGCCCATGGAATAGATGTCATTGGCGATGCTGGCCGGGGCACCGGTCAGCACCTCTGGGGCGCAATAGTAGATCGTGCCCTGGATGGAATCGCCTTCGTTGCTGCTGCCGATTGGGGCGGCGATGCCGAAATCGGAGATCTTGATGGTGCCATCGCTCATATAGAAGAGGTTATCCGGCTTGATGTCGCGATGGATGATGCCATGACGGTGGATATAGTCGATGCCGGAGGTAAGCTGAAGCATGACCTCGCAGGAATCCATTAGGCCAAGGGCCATCGAGAAATTAAGCTTATCGCGCAGAGTCTGGCCTTTGATGTATTCGTTGGCCATATAGGGGCGGCCTTCTACGAGGCCGCGGCCATAGACCTTGACGATATTGGGGTGGTTAAGGCTTGCGGCGGCGCTGGTCTCATTGTTAAAACGCGCCAGATTTATGGGGTCGCGGAGGAGTTCCTCCTTCATGATCTTGATGGAGACGATGCGCCTGCCGACCAAGTCATTCGCCTCATAGACATCTGCCATGCCTCCGGTTGCGATACGGGAGGTGATGCGATAGCGGTCGTCGATTTTATCGCCGATCTTAATCATGCTTTATGGTCTCCCAATAGGCGATGCCGATGTTGTCGGAGCCGCCGTTAGAGTTGGCCTCCGCGATGAGGTTAGTCACCTTCTCATCGGCGCGTTCGTCGGTGGATAAGGCGGCGCGGATCTCATTTTCCGGGACGTTGTTATAAAGCCCATCGCTGCAAAGAAGGATCGCTTCGCCTAGATACGGCATGATCTTCAAATCGGTGGAGCAGGATGGGTAAACGCCAAGGGCGTTGGTAAGGACATGCCTATCCTCGCGGGTATTCATCTCCTCCTTCGAGATCTTGCCGGTGCGATAGAGGTAATCGACGACGGTCTGATCTTCGGTAAGGCGGGAGAGCTCACGGCCATTGTAGCGATAGGCGCGGGAATCGCCGATGTTGCTCACGAGCATTTTATTGCCTTGTATCAGCACGGCGACGCAGGTGGTGCCCATGTCTTTGTAGACGGGGTTGCGCTCAGCTTCCTCAAAGACGAGGGCGTTGGCGGTCTTTAGCGCCTTGGTAAGCCAGCGTTTGGTAAGGAAAAGAGGCATACTCCTTTTGGAAGCAAAGGCTTCGAGGATAGAGTCAATGGCCATCTTGGAGGCGTAATCGCCCTTATTCTGCCCACCCATGCCATCGCAGACCACGAGCAAAACCTCCCCATAGGGGTTAGTGGCAACCGCGGCTTGGTCTTCATTGGAGACCCTGACGCGACCAATATCGGTTTTGAAGGCAAAGCTGCCTTTATAACGCGTGGCCATGGAAGCTATTCTCCTGCGACGACCTTGGCGCGGAGCTGTCCGCAGGCGGCATCGATGTCAGTTCCGAATTCTTTTCTGACGGTGACTTCGATCGCGCGCTTCTTCAAGCGATCATAGAAGGCGCTGACGGCCTCTTTGGAGGAGCGCTTAAAAGGCTTCTCCTTGACCTCATTATAGGGGATGAGGTTAACGAGGGCGGAGATGTTGTTGTCGTGAATTAAATCAGCGAGCTCATTGGCACATTCGATGGTGTCGTTGAGGCCGGAGAGCATGATGTACTCGAGGGTGACGCGGCGGCCGGAATTCTCCTGGTAATCCTTGATGGCGGCGAAAAGCTCATCCATCGGATAGGCTTTGGAGATCGGCATGATCTGGTTGCGGATATGGTCATTGGAGGCGTGAAGAGAAACGGCGAGGTTGATCTGGATGCCTTCTTTGCCATAGGCGCGGATGCCATCGACGAGGCCGCAGGTGGAGACGGTGATCTTGCGGGCGCCGATGCCTAGGCCGTTGTCATCGTTGGCAGTTTTGACGAAGCGGATAACCTCTTCGTAGTTATCGAAAGGCTCGCCGGTGCCCATGACGTCGATGTGGGTGACGGAGGCGCCTTCGCTCTCAAGGATCTTATTCATGCAGAGGAGCTCGCCCATCATCTCGGCGGCGGAGAGCTTTCTGTCGCGGCGGAGCAAGCCAGAGGCGCAGAAAGCGCAGCCCATGTTGCAGCCGACTTCGCTGGAGACGCAGATGGCGTTGCCGAAGTTATAGCGCATCAAGACGCTTTCGACTTTGGAGCCATCCTCGAGGACGAGGAGGGCCTTGATGGTGCCATCGGTTGCCACCTGCTTGGTGAAGATGGTCGGGAGGGCAAGGGAATACTCGGCTTTGAGCTTCTCGCGGAAAGCCTTGGAAATGTCGGTCATCGCGTCGAAGTCATAGACGTGCTTCTTATAGATCCAGCTGAAGAGCTGTTTGGAACGGAACTTGGTCTCGCCGAGGGCGGTGAATTCCGCGGTAAGCTCGGGGAGGGTATAGCCGAAAAGGTTCTTTTTTGGCATGGGATTTTCTCCTTTGATGGTGGTGTTGGGGTATAGCGATTGCAAGGCAATCACTTGAGGGTTTCAGCGGAGGCGGAAGGGGCGGAGCTATTGGCGGCCAAAGAAGAGAGGCTCTGAAGCGGGGTACCAAGGGTAAGCTGCTTCTCGCCCTTACGGAGGACCGCATAATAGAGGGCGACGCCTTCCTTCTCAAACGGAAGAATCTGCCTCTCTTCGTCGAGGGTGAACTCTTCGTGGGTGTGGAGGAAATTGGAGATTGTGAGCTGGCCTTCCTTCTTGGAAAGGGTGTGGATCGCGTAGATGAGGGTGCCGTTGGCGGCGACGTACTTGGCGCAGCCTTCTAGAGCCTCTTTCTGGGAAGCGAAGAGAGCGTCCATGGAATCCTTGTTGAAGTGGAGGATGAAATCAGGGGCGGTCGGGATATCGTTGAAGTTGGTGCTCTTCGGGGCGCAGATGACTAGTTCGCAGGGGCGGGTGACGGAAGCATCCATGTGCATCGGCTCCGGCGCGGAATAGAAGTTGACGTTGTGGAGGCCCTTGGCGCGGATGGCACGGGTGACAGAGAGCTTCTTGTCGATGTCGGGGCAGGCGAGGTTGAGGTCGATGGAGGAGCCATAGGTCTCAAGGACTTCCCTTTCCCAGTCGGTCTTGTCTTCTCCGTTATAGAGCAGGAGGGTGGCAGGATCTTCGATCTTGTGAGATTCAATGAGGAACTTAACGCCGATTCTCTCATCAAAGATGCGGCCTTCTCTGTAAGATGGAATCTTTCTGACGGCGATTTTGCCCTTATAGGCATAGACGCCTTCGGTGAGCGTCGGGACGAAATCGGGGCCTAGCTCGCCTTCCTTGACCGCGGAGGTGGCGCGGAGAGTGGCGACGTGAGGCTTAGAGAAGGCGCGGAGGGTCTTATAGGTGGTGCCATAGCCAAAGTGCTGGAAGATCTTCAATAGCCACTCCGGGGTGTTGTAGCGAAGGGAGAGGTAGGTGTTGGAATTTCTCGGGATGGAGACGGGGATGAACTCGTCCGGTTTGCCGACGACTTCATATAGCGGAGCAGCCTCAGCATACTTCTCCTCGCCAAGCTTCTCCTTAACGGCGGCGTCCATTTCCTCTCGCGAGAAGTGACGGTAGAAATAGTCGTTGGCAAGGCCAAGGGCGAGAACGCGCTTATCGGCCACGGTGAAGTTCTCGAGGTTTTTGGTGAGGTAGGTGAAGAGGAGGTGGTGGCGGATTTCGCAGCCGACAAGTCCTGCAACTTCAGCGCGGAGAGGACGGATTTCGAGATTGCTCTGGAACTTGTTGCGAAGAGCATCGGCGAAAGAAATGTCGTTATCGAGAATGGTATTGAGGATTTCAATGGATAGGTCGAGGTGTTTCATAGCTGTCTCCTGAGTTATTTGTTTTCCGCTTTCTTCTTGGCTTCGCCCACCTTCTGTTCGAAGTTTTCGAAGGCATTGCCAAGGTAGATCTGATTGGGATCGTTGTAATCAAGATCGGAGCGGTCATCGGGGTTGGCCTCTTCCTCATCGTGGTGGTGATGGTGGTGATGGCCTTCTTCGTCATCGTAATCCGGCATCTCGTTGCTTAGGGTGATGTCGGCCTCCTTGATCTCATCGGCGCCGATGAATCTCGGATAGGCTTCGTTGACCTTCTCGTAACGAACGGAGGAATCGAAGTATTCGAATTCGATCTCTAGGTTGATGGAGAATTCCGAGAGCGTAGTCATTAGGTAATTAGCCACGTCTGCCTCCACGGGTTTGAATTTCTTAGGGGCACGGACGATGACGAGGGTGTTCCAGCTCGTCTGCTCGACGCCTTCATGGAAGATCATGGCGTTCGGGGCGTAGAAATTGATCAAAGACGAATCAGACTCGTAAAGCTGAGCAAGATTCTCCGTGTGGTCTTTGGAGTAATGGCCGACGACAAACTGGTCAAGGCCAAGAATTTGGATGGTGATCATGGTTAAATACCTCTTCAGTTAAAAAAGTATACCACGTGGAGCAGACGCGCGCATATACGCAGGTGACGAAAATAAAACGCTTTCATCGAGGCTAAACGCTTCTCCTCTTTTCGTTGCAAAGCCTGCTTTTTTCCCTAAAAAAGACTAATTTTTGCAAAGGTGAAATCACCGCTTTTTGTATATGCGTATGGAAAACTATCCGAATATGGCGAAACGGTATGCTTTTTTAGGAGCTTCCAAAGGAAAGCCCGCCTTGAAATCAAAGCGGGCAAGCATAGGACTAGCTTAATAATCAAGCGGGTCTACGTCGCAGGTGATGTCGATGCCGCCTTTGCCAGAAAGAGAACGTACAAGGTCGGTGAGATAGGGTTTAAGCAGGCTGCCATCGCGGAGCTTAAGAAGGAGGCTGCGGCGATGCTTCTCGGCGACGAATTCGTAAAATGGGGCGATCGGCCCGATGCACTTGACGTCTTTGAAGCGCTTCGACTCGATGGCGGCTTTGATATCGACGCAGGCCTGGATCACGCGTTCTTCGTCTTTGCCCTCAAACATCATGGCGATGAGGTAAACAAACGGCGGGTATTGGGCAATGAGCCTAGACTGCATTTCCCTGATGTAGAACTTCTCGTAGTCCTGAGAGGCGCCGAGGGTGATGGCATAGTGGTTGGGGTTATAGGTTTGAATATAGGCTTCGCCGGATTTCTCAGCGCGTCCGCTTCTGCCGACGGCCTGGGTGATAAGCTCGAAGGTCGTCTCGGAGGCGCGGTAGCTAGGCAAAGATAATCCAATGTCGGCCAAAACGACGCCGACGAGGGTGACGTTGGGGAAATCATGCCCTTTGGCGATCATCTGCGTCCCAACGAGAATGTCGTATTCCCTTTCCCGGAAGGCGGAAAGGGTTTTGGTGAGGTTATTCCTGACGCGGGTGACATCGCTATCAAGGCGGCAGACCCTGGCACTTGGGTATTGCTCCTCCAGCACCTTGGCGATTCTTTCCGTTCCAAAGCCAACGCGCATGATGGCTTCGCTGCCGCATTGCGGGCAGGATTCGGGGTAGCGTTCCACATAGCCGCAATGATGGCATTTCAATAGGCCATCGTTTTTATGGAAGGTGAGGTTGCCATGGCATTCCGGGCAAGTGAAGATGTGCCCGCAATGGGAACAGCTCACAAAGGAAGAATAGCCACGGTGGTTGATAAGGAGGATAACCTGCTCATGACGGGCGAGCTTCTCGCCGATTTTATCGAAGAGAACCTTGGAGAAGATGGCGTTTGGCTTGGTGATGTTTCCGCCATCGGGGCGGATATTCACCAGGGGCGTGTAGCTGCTATTGCGTCTATCCGTGAGGTCGACGATGGTAGTTTTGGGCAAGGCTTTGTCGTTAACGCGGTGAAGCATCGTCGCATAGCCATAAACGCCTTTTTGGGCCCTCGCCCGAGTCTCCAGGCTTGGGGTAGCAGAGCCTAAAACGACTTTGGCGCCGAAGTGTTTGGCGCGCATGATGGCCACTTCTCTTGCATGGTAATAGGGCAAGCCATCCTGCTTATAGGAAGAGACATGCTCTTCATCCATGATGATGAGGCCAATGTCTTGTAGCGGTGCGAAGACCGCGCTTCTTGCGCCAACCACGATCTGAGCTTCGCCACGGGCGATCCTTCTGTATTCATCGTATTTTTCCGCTGGGGTTAGCTCGCTATGGAGAATGGCGATCTTGCCCTGGAAGCGCCTAGAGAAATACTCGACCATAATCGGGGTGAGGGAGATTTCTGGAACAAGCATCAAAATGTTCTTGCCGCGTTTTAGGTAAGTTTCGCTTAGATGGAGGTAAACCTCGGTTTTGCCTGAGCCGGTTACGCCTTGAAGCAGCACCACGTCCTTTTTTGAACTAAGAATGGTCTCATAGGCCTGATTCTGTTCGAAAGTCAGTTCATGGGGCTGCTCTTTTTCGTATTCTTTAAGGTGAAGCCTTTGCTTCTCCTTCTTGGTAACGAGAAGGAGCTTCTTCTCAATAAGCTTATTGATGACGGCGGCGGTGCCGGCTTCTTTCTTTAGGACCTCACCGTTTTGGGAGACGAGCAAAAGGGCCTCGTATTGCTTATCTGTGACATCGGCGGTTTCGATATTGAGCCCGCTAGGCAAAGACACCCAATCCTCATAGGCGATCTTCGGTCCTTTTAAGGAAGAGAGCACTGGCTTCAAGGAGTTAGGAAGCATGGCTTGAAGAACCGAAATGGTGGGGGCCATATAGTAAGAAGAGACCTCAGAAACGAGGGTCAATAGCTCATCGTTAAGCAAAGGTTCCCTATCGATGAGGCTTGTGATGAACTCGGGAACGAATCCGAAGTAGTGGCAGAGTTCGTCCCTGCTCTTTTCGGTGAATCTGCTTTTGACGACAAAGCCCATGATGGGCCGTTCGTTGAATCGGATGAGGACGCGGCATCCAACCTTGACCTCCTCACTTCCGGCATAAAGGTATGTGAAAGGACGGTTCAGTGAGTTTTTCGCATATTGGGTGAGGACATCGAGAATCTGCATGTGTATGAAATTATACCAAAGGAAAATGAAGTCGGGTCTAGGCTTCTGCGCGTGTTGTTGACCCGCGATTTGTTCGCCCCTCATCTTCGCCTCAAGCTTCTGGACGTACCGTTTGCTTATGCCGAGTTTGGCGGCGGCCCCGTCATTCGCGAGCTTGCCCTCCCGATGACAACTTTGACGAATGGGCTGCTCAAGTCCTTCGTGAATGGGCCTCCTTTGGGAAGGGGATACATTGGGAGGGGCGAACAAGTCGCGGGATAACGACAGGCATCCCCTGAAATCCTTGCCTGCCTATAGGCGCCCCGCTATACTTAAGTTGGTAAGTGGCCTCCGCCATAAAGACGGGGGTTTTGTTTCATCCTATGCAGGGCAAGAATTCCAAAAGGCTTGCCTTAACCTCTTTTCTTTCTAAAGGGGCAAAAGGCATGGTGGCAAACAAAGAAAATAGGATAAGTCTTGTCAACGGTTTTTTCTCTTTTTGGCCTTTCTCTTTTCGGGCGCATCGAAAA
>CADCPN010000034.1 GCA_902803375.1 uncultured Erysipelotrichaceae bacterium
ACGAAAGGCATGCGCGGCCGTCCTCGCAAGAATAAGCTTGTGGTCAGGGAAGAGGATTAATAGTACAAAAGCCCTTAAAACTCAGATCGATTAAGCATGAAGATATGGTCAAGCACGTCGAAAGAGAAAGGCGCGAGATTTACACCTCAATCATACTTGCTGTGTACATGTCCGCGGATATACCAACCACAGACGAGCAAATCCATCGGCATTCGACGGAGCGTTACTCGTGTTCTATGGTTGACTATTCCGCCTATTTCTATTTTTATTACACCGACAATGACGGCCAGTCGCTTGACCCTGGCGTGGATTACTACGTTGGGATCGATGAGGCCGTCCGCGTCATATCGACCTTAAGGGATTTCGTCAAGGAAAACGGAACGTGCCTGGGCGGATACGCCAACGGTTCGTTCGTGGATTGGTGCGAGGTTTCGTAGATTAAGCGCAAAGATAAGCGGTCGCTTGCAAAGCTTTTTCAACAAAGCCTGATGCTAGCGGCCGTTTTTCCTTGCTTTCCCCTTTTCCAAAGGTACATTTAGATGGCAATTTCTTAATGAAACGTTACTTCAAAGAATAAATGTGATGGAGCAAGATGCCGGTCGCGACCCCCACGTTAAGGGAGTCGATGCCGCCCATGGAGATGCGTAGATTCGCTTTGGTTTTCGATAGCAGAGACTCTCTGACCCCTTGGCCTTCATTTCCCATGATGAGGCCGATTTTGGCGGCCTTATCAAAGGAATAGGTCTCTAAGGGAAGCGAATCGCGAAGGCTAGTGCCATAGACTTCGTATCCAAGGGAAGAGAGCTCTTCCAAGGTCTTCTCCTGGTCAAGGAAGTGAAGGCGAAGCTTGAAGATGGCGCCTTGGCTAGCTTGGATGGCCTTGCTGTTATAGGGGGAGCAGGTGCCGGGGAGGAAATAGATGTCAAAGAAGCCAAAAGACAAGGCGGAGCGAAGGATCGTCCCTAGGTTGCCTGGGTCTTGGACTCGGTCAAGGATAAGGGCCCGGTTTCCGACGTTTTTCGCCTCTTCCTGCATCTTGGCCAAGCCGAGTATCGGCTCAGGATGCATAGAGGTGGAAAGCTTCTCGATGATCTCTATGGTGGTGAGGATGGTGTCGACATTAAGGTTAGGATCTTTGACGGCGAGCACCTCAGATAGGGCGCCGCATTCATAGGCCATCTCCACGAGGTGGAAGCCTTCGATTAGGAAATATTTGGCAGGCTTATTCTTCAAAGCCGCCAAATCCTTGATGTGGGAATTGGATTTGCTCTTGATGGTCATCTTATTCATAGATCTGATCCCTTAATTTCTTATGGCTCTCCTTGTAGTTGGGGCAATAGCGCAGCACCACGTCGTAGAAGGCTTTGCTATGGTCGAAGACATAGTGGTGGGCAAGCTCATGGACGACCACCGAATCGATGGTGTCTAGAGAATAATGGTAAAGAAGGGTGGACAAGGTGATGGTATGGGTCCTTTTGGAGTTGACCCCATAGCGGGTGGTCATCGTCCTTACGCGGAGCTTATAGGGTTCGCCGATGCCCATCAGCCCTTCATAATAACGTAATCTTTCTTCAAAAAGCGGTATTGCTTTCTTTACAAACGAAGCAAGTATTTCGCTTTCTTCTCTACTATCTTCTATACGTTTTCCTAATACGTGGGTATAGCCATCATGGGTGGGCGCTTCCATTTTGTCTTCTTTGCTGGTTAGCCGGGTTAGCGCCTTGATGATGAAATCATCCATGAACTCCGAGGTCGTGCCATAGGGAATGGTGGCTTTGGCTTCTCCATCGCGGTAACGGAGGCGTAGGTTCCTCACCCTTTTGCGGGTAATGGCGACATGGATTTTCTTATCTAGGATGGAATAAACGCGGATCGTGGTCATGGATATACATCGGCATTATACAGGGAAAGCGTGAACAACGTGATAGCCGCGGTAAGCACTTACAAAGTTTGCCTATATCTTTGCGCGGGCGCTGCGTGTATGATACAACCCGGTAAAGGATATTAATGGAAAAAATACTAATCAGCGCCTGTTTGATGGGCGAAAACACGAAATACGACGGCGGCAACAACGAAAAGGCGGAGCTCAAAGAGCTTCTTGAGTTCTATGAACTCGTCCCCTTCTGCCCCGAGGTCGAAGCTGGTCTCTCTACTCCGCGCCTTCGTTGCGAAATCTATAAGGGCGTCGTCTATAACGAGAAGAAAGAAGACCTCTCCGCCACCTTCAACAAAGGCGCGGCCAAGGCCCTTCAGCTTTGCAAATTGCTAGGCATCCGCATGGCCATCCTCAAGGAAAATTCTCCTTCCTGCGGCGTGCACCACGTTTATAACGGCAACTTCGAAGGCGTCCTCGTCGACGGAATGGGCAAGACGGCCGAGCTCCTTTCTTCCCAAGGCATCAAAGTCCTCAATGAAGAGGAGGCCCTTGAGATGCTAGAGAAGGCTAAGGCCAACAAGGCCCTTAAGGAAGAGAAGGTCGCTGCCGCCATCGCCCGCGATGCCAAGAATGACCATCCGACTGGCTCTGACAACATGAATGAGCCGAAAGCTTCCGAAGAAGAAGGCGAAGACGGCGAGGAAAAGCCACACTGGAAGCGCCGCGGTGGCTTCGGTCGCCGTGACTTTGGCGATAGAAAGCCCCGCTTCGATAGAGAAAACGCCGAAGGTGGCGAAATCGAGCACGTCGAAGCCTCCGAAGGTGAGAACGTCGAAGGTGGCGAAGTCGAGAACGCCGAAGCCTCAGAAGGTGGAGAAAGACGTTCCTACGGCGACAGAAAGCCCTATGGGGAAAGACGTTCCTATGGCGAAAAGCGCAGCTATGGCGAGAAACGTTCCTATGGGGATCGCAAGCCCTATGGCGAGAAAAGATCCTTTGGAGATCGCAAGCCGTATGGGGAGAAGCGCAGCTATGGCGATAGAAAGCCGTTCGATGGTGAGCGTAAGTCCTATGGCGACAGAAAGCCCTATGGCGAGAAAAGATCCTTTGGAGATCGCAAGCCGTATGGCGAGAAGAGATCCTATGGAGATCGCAAGCCGTTTGGCGAGAAGAGATCCTATGGAGGCAGAAAGCCCTATGGCGAGAAGCGCAGCTTTGGCGAAAGACGCTCCTATGGCGATAGAAAGCCGTTTGCCAAGAAAGACGGCGGAGATAAGGAATAATGCCTAAGGGCGATTCCGAGAAAAAAGAAAAGAAAGTAAGCCTAGGACAGGTCGTTACCCTCCGCATCGCTGCGGTGGGCATCTTCTCCGCCCTAGGCTTTTGTCTTTCCTTCTTCTTCGCGATTCCTTACGCAGGAGGCGCGGGCTACTTTAATTTTGGCGACGCCATAACCTTATTGGTCTCTATGGCTTTCGGACCAATAGAGGGAAGCCTTGTCGGCATCGTCTCTGGAGGCTTAAGCGACTTTGCCTCGGGCTTTGGTTCCTTCATCCCCTGGACGGTGGTGAGTAAAGGACTCATGGGCTTAGTCAGTGGCGGCCTCTTCTATCTATTAAGAAAGAGAAAGGTGATCCGCTTCCTCGCCCCGATTCTAGGAGGAATAGTGATGATGGCCGTCTATCTAATCGCCTACATCATCATGTTCGGCGCTAACTACTTGATGGCATCTCTATTCGACGCCATCCAAGGATTAGGATGCGCACTCATCTCCATTGGAATCTATATCCCCTTGGAGAAGACAGGCGTTCTAAGGCATCTAAGGAAAAGCTGAAGGGGTGGCAACCTTCAGTTTTTTCATAATCTTTTGGCTTTGTTTTAGTCGTCTATTGATAAGTTACTTGTCCTTCAAGATCGCGCAACGTCATTTCCCAAATGCTTCCTTGACGTCGAAACGCATTGCCTTGCATAAGATCTCCCTGCCTATTCAAGGCCTCGACTTCAAAAGCACAGGCAATTAGAATGAGGCTATCAACGAGTTCTTAGGTTGGCTCATCAAAATGCGCGAAGCCTTCCAGCCTTATTCCTTAAATTGATTCAAGAATTCGATAAAGGCGGCGTGAAAGCCTTCGTCGACGAAACTTTTGGTAAACATGACTACTTCTGCCCAAGGTTAATGCTTTGTATTAAAGGAGGAATGGCATGAGAATGAATAAATGCTCCATAATATCTTCTGTCATAGCGGTTGCACTTTGCGGTTGTTCTTCGCCCTTTCATAGCGAGGATGGCAAACCGGTAATCACTGGGATTTCCGCGAACATCCATCTTCTTTATAACGGAGAAGAAAAACAATGTCCTTACGAAGAACAAAACGGTCAAGCCACTTATTACGTGACGACTTTAAAGCAATACGCCTTCACCGTTTCTCCTCTTTATACCGGCTCAAAGGCGGTTGCTTATGAAGGAGATGTCGTTACGTTTGACGATTGTTATATAGGGACGAATTCTGCCAGATATGGATCTTTTACGTATTTAAACGATGACAAAGGAAACCCCACATATAATGTTCGATTTACATCGCATGGCGCTTTTGATGTTAATTTTACGATAGGGGGTTTTAAATCCAGCATTAAGGTTATTTGCGATAATCAATCGCCTAAATACGAGGATTACCGAGGCGATATCTTTGATATTTACCCTTGGATGAAAAATTTAAACGCCGAGAATATCGATAAAGTGCGATTTGAAACTGGCGCGATCGGGGTGGCGCCTGGAAGCCTAAAAGAAGTCCGCTATACAAACGATCGCAGTGATATTGCCAATACCTCTAACCTCTTCAATTCAAAGATTATGAAAGACGACGTCGGTGCGCATCAAGTTACCGGTGGAAGTTATAGCTTGTTCACCTTCTATCAAGGAAGCAATGCATATGATTTGAGGATTAATAATGGATTTGTCGATGGCGATGAATCCGCTTCCGGTAATTTTGCCTATCAAATCCAATGCGTGCGCGGAAAGACAAAAATCAGCAATCCCTACCAAGAATGCTTCAAATTATTAACGTATGGGAAAAAATAGTGACTGCAATGTTAAAAGGGCATCCGATGATTCTCTTCTCACTAGCATAAATTATCTTCCAGACATTGAATTTGAGCCATGGGGCGATTCGCCGATGGATACCAATCAACCTGCATTTTATATCGATGACGACTTGAAGGTTTCGGATAGGCTTTATATCTATTCGGAAGATAGATTCCAATATAACGATGTGTTTTATAGAATCACCAGCGATGTTAATTTTGCTTCCTTGTTTCGCAATTAACGCCTCTGCTTGACGTGTCTAGCTGAGCCAATCTTTTGAAGTCATTTGCTAGGCGAAAGGCAAAATCTAGATTTGGGGAATTCTTCTTTAAGATAAGGGTGAAGTGACGAAGGAAAGATACCCCATCGACTTTCGTCTCCTTTAGCCTTCCTGCTTCGATTTCCTTTTTCGCTAAGATAAAGGGGACGACGGCTACCCCAAAGCCATGGAGGGCCAAATCGATTAAGGCGAGGTTAGAGACCGATTCGGCTTTGACGTTAAGATGAAGTTGCTTATTAAGCAGCGCCCCATCGAATATCTGCCGGCTTCCGCTTCCTTTGTTCCTAAGCAATAACGGCAATGCCTCGAATTCCTCTAGGCTAACAGACTCCCCAACCGGAAAAGCCATAGAGGAGACTAAGCTAAGCCTATCGGTGGATAGATCGATGGAATATAAGGATTTCGAATAATCCCCTCCTTCGATAAAGCCTAGGTCAGACTTGCCGCTTTGCGTGTCTTCGATGACCTTATCGCTAGGCTCGATGCAATAGGAAAACGCAATCTCCCCTTCTTTTTCATAAGGCTCGAATAGCCTTGCTAGCATCACCTCCCCTATCGAAAGGGAGGAGGAAACGGTGAGCTGCCTCTTTTTGGATTCTCCATGGGCAAATGCCATCATGCCATCATATTCCAGAAGGACCTTATTGGCATAGGAAAGCAGTTCCTCTCCTTTTTTAGAGAGGTGGATCCTTGCTTTTGCGCGAATAAATAAGGGAAAGCCCAACTCGCTTTCCATATTCTTAATGATGAGCGAGACCTGGGGCTGACTCATGAATAGCTCAGCGGCGGCATTGGTGATGTTCTCTTTGCGGGCGACCGTGACGAATACCCTTAAATCCTTGATGGTCATGGCTACATTATATATTTTTCTATATGGTGTTAATAAGTTTATATTATTTCCTTTATGAATATAGGAAGGCTAGAATGTCGCCGTTATGAGCAAAAGCAACATGGATAAAAAGTCTTTTTGGAAAAGGATGCTTTCCCTTTTTCTCGTCTTTTTGAAAATCGGCGCCTTCACCTTCGGCGGGGGCTACGCGATGATCCCGGTCATCAAGGAGAGCATCATCGAGAAGAAGAAATGGATGGATGAGGATGAGATGGTCGATATGATCGCCATCGCCGAATCCACCCCTGGTCCCATCGCCATCAACATCGCCACCTACGTTGGCTTCAAGGTTGGCAGATATATCGGCGCGGCCATCTCCACCATCGCCGTTTCTTTGCCAAGCCTTCTTATCATCTATGTCATCTCCTTGTTCTTCGACGCCTTCTTGTCCAATCGATATGTCGCCTATGCCTTCGTGGGGGTGAAAGATGCGGTCGCCTTGCTTATATGCATCGCTGGCATCGATATGTTTAGGAAGATGAAGAAAGAGGTCGTCCCCGTATTGGTCTTTGTCTCCGTCTTAGCCGCGATGATCCTTTTCGAGGTATTCAGCATCAATTTCTCGAGCATTTGGATCATCTTGATGGGGGGATTCCTAGGCCTGCTTATGACCTTTATTTCCTCTAGAGGAGATAAAGGCAAACGCCCCTTCTATCAAGTTCAGGGCAAGAGATTCCCCTGCAATAAGTCGCCACTAAAAGATAAGGGGGAATCCTTATGATCTACTGGCTGCTATTCATCGAATTCTTCAAGATCGGCGCCTTCACTTTCGGCGGGGGCTACGCGATGATTCCTCTTCTTAAGGAAACGGTGCTTGGCCATAACTGGCTAAGCGAATCGCAGTTTTATGATTTCATCGGCGTCTGCGAATCCACCCCAGGGCCGATTGGGGTTAACCTCGCCTCTTATGTTGGGGCCACGCAGGCGGGATTTTTAGGCTCAGTGATCGCGACATTCGGTGTCATTCTCCCAAGCTTCCTAGTCATACTCCTGGTCGCTACCATCCTCACCAAATTCATCAAGAACAAATACGTGCAGGGCTTCTTGTCAGGGCTTAAGCCCGTCATCATTGGGCTTATCATCTCAGCCGGCTTCGTGCTTCTTGCCAAATGCATCGGCTATTCTAGCCTCGATAGCATCAAAGCAAGTAGCTTCAAGCCTAGCTATGTCAGCATTGCCTGCCTAGTCATCCTCCTATTGCTCTATTATGGCTATAAGGCCATCTTCAAAAAGAAGATCAACACGATCCTCTTCATTCTCCTTGCCGCGGGAGTAGGCATACCGATGTGCCTACTCTTCTCTAGCCTAGGGCTATTGTAGCAAAAAGCTCCTCAAAGCGAATGGCCTTGAGGTGCTTTCGCTTCACCTTTGTTAGCGGATGCAGAAAGCAAGTGTTGCAGGGATTAGGGCAAAAATAGGTGTTTCCCTTCACTGTTCTCTTTTCCTTTCTTGCCAACGCTTTAAGGAAAAGAAAAGCGTCAACAAGCGATTAGCCTAAAGACGCGGATATTCGTTCACCACCTTAGTTTACCTTCTTCTTTTCATGTGAGAACATGATCACAAGATATGTCCTAAAAAAGAGCCAACGGTTTTAAGCTGGTTTTAGTTTAACCTTGCTGACTCTAGTTTTTCTATAATAGCGGTCTCACCTCTTCTGGGGCGAAAAGCGGCTCATCGTCTAAGGAATTTAGCTCTTCTATCGATAAGGGCTTTTCTAGGTATGCCTTAATGTCCTCTCTTTTTAGCAACTTAGGCATTCTAGGGATCTTGAAGGTCGGGAAGTATTCTTTGCTGCTGCAAGTAAGCAAGACGAACCTATCCCCTTTATAGATGCCAGCCGCGTAGATCATCTTCTGCGTCGGCGACTTAAGAAGGTGCTCCCTTTTAGAGAAGTCGACCTCATAGAAGGACTCCATCGGGATAACGCATCTCCGATAGAGATAGCTCTGCTTGAAGAAAGGCTTCTCGCTGACGCTCTCCATCCTGGCGTTAACGATAAGCTTATCCTGGAAAGGGAACCCGAAGATGCCGGCGCTAGCGGCATATTTGCCATCCTTAACGAGCAGAAGAGGCGAAAGATCGCCTGGCTTCACTTGGTTGGTTTTCATCTTTTCGATGATGGAGCCGAATAGCTTATTCGACTTCAGTTCATCGTTAGGGGTGAGGTAGAAATGGCACATGGCTAGATTATAGAGAAAAAACGCGTCCTCAGGGCAGTGCTTTCATGGTTGCGATCTATCGATTTCGCAGCATTAAGGTACATATAGACGTAGCGGAAGGCCATGTCTAGCTTCTCCTTCATGAAGAAGACGTCGAGGTAGGCGGTTCTGCCAACGCCGTCATCGCTGAAGCCATCCTTGAAGACCTATTCTAAGCCAAGGTCACCCTCGGCCTCACCGGCATTAAAGGCATCCTCTTTAATAACGCCTCCACCTATTCCCCTATCTATGGCGAGGCACCATCGATGAAGATTCCGTCGGTAAAAGCAACGAAATCTCGTTTTCCAGCAACATCGATATCGAAATAATCAGCATCGAAGCCCAATCGCTAAATCATCAGCAAATGAATGCAGTCTCCTATTTCTGCCATGGGGCCGCTTTCTTTTGCTTGCAAATAGCCCCAAAGGGGTTATAGTAACCAGGCTTCCAAGGTCTTTAACCCAGTCCTTAGAGGCATTTTTTATTACCTATAGGCCCTGATCATGCTCTTCTTGCGTGAAGGGCTCTTTTTGCTTGCGATAGTCAAAGTCGGCTTTCATATATTGGCCATAGAGGATTAAATAGCTGCTTAATCCTAGAAGAGCCTCTCTAGCAAAAGCGTAGATATCCTTGTTTAGGAAGAATTGCAGCAAGCCGACCAGCAAGAAACCCGCGCCTAGGATAAAAGAGCCATAAAGCAACCATTTGATGTTTTTGGAATATTTCTCTTCGTCCATTCTTTTTCTCCTATAATGGGGAGTCTTGCCAACAGGAATTCTCTCGTATTCAAAGAAGGGGAGGTTTTTAATTCAGAAATAGGTAGCAAGACTCCCCTCACTTACCTATTAGGGGCTGGATTCTCAAAAGGTACTCTATATTAGAAAGGAAATGTCGTCAGCGTACCTAGGGAAGGGGGCATTCCTTGAGGGCCTTGCGGCTCCCCATTTGCCTCACTATACTTAAGATGTGGAGTTGCCTCCGCTATAAAGATGGAGGTTTTCTTGTTTCATCCTATGCAGGGCAAGAATTCCAAAAGGCTTGCCTTACCCGGTTTTCTTTCTAAAGGGGAAAGGGGCATGGTGGCAAACAAAGAAAATAGGATAAGTCTTGTCAACGGTTTTTTCTCTTTTTGGCCTTTCTCTTTTCGGGCGCATCGAAAA
>CADCPN010000035.1 GCA_902803375.1 uncultured Erysipelotrichaceae bacterium
GCGTTGTTCCCTCGTCCTCTGCGGCGTTGGCAAGCCAAGCGGGAACAAGGCCGTCAAGGGATACTCGGGCCACATAGCCAAAGGCTCAAGGATCATCCATGACGGCGACAATTCCCACGACGCCCTCATCTCCCTCCTAGGGCTTGGCAGCGAGATCCACCCGACGTCCGAGACAAAGGGCCTCCCGGACCAAGACAACCCGATGGAGCCCATAAATGAGGTCCACCGTTACCTATCCGGGTTCATCGGATCGCATCGGGGGTTCTCCAGGGACGAGCTTCAGGGATGGCTGAACCTGTTCTGCTTCTGGTGGAACACGCCCGGCGACGCATTCCAAAAGGCCCAGGAATTCATCAAGTTAGCTGCCAAAAAGCGCACGATGCTGCGTTATCGGGACTGGAAAAAAGGCAAAAATCGCGATGGCGAGTGAGCTCGCCATCCCTTACGTGCACCTAGGAGTTTTACTAAAAAATGAAAAAACAAAAATTTTAGTAAGTTACATTGCTTCCCGATTCCTGCTGATTTTCATAGAGCCAACGAAGATTTCCGCTTGATTGGCCGCCGCGAAGAGCGCCTTGAATTAGAACGTTGTCTCTCACTGACAAAACCTCAGCTTATTTTGGTTTATGGCAGAAGAAGGGGAGGGCAAAACTTACTTTGTCGAAACCTATATGAGGCTAGGCGGTTTGCCTTATTATCCGCAGAACCTGCGGCCAAACCTGAGCCGTTCCGCGAACATCGATTGGCTCCTTTTCAATGAAGACGGCCCTCTATACGGCGAATTCACCGAGCTCTATGAAGCCCTCTTTAAGCACAGCGCGAAGTATGTCGCTTTCATCCATATCACCTATTGCGTTTCCCCTTTGCCCTTATTTGCCATCCAAGAAAGTAGCGGAGATGAATCTGCCTTCAGCCACGGCAAGAGAAACTAGGGGATCGTCCTCGATCTTCTTGATTCATATTCGCAAACCTATGGTCTAGATGAAGGATAGGCCGCTTTATCAAGGAGGCCTCCTTACCTTGAGGATATCGCCTCAATAACACTATTTGCCTAGGCTAGTATGCCTTCTTTGGCAAAGGGAAAGCCGTATGTTCTAAGAAATAGGGCCTACCTATCCGCATTGCCTTACGAGAAGAAGGCCTAGAATACGCAAATAGCCGCAAAAAGAAACTTCTTCTATGCCGATCACTTTCCTTATTACCCTAAGCGCCTATCCTAAATGAATTATCCGCCATTATTTTGGAAACCAAGCAAGGAAAGATTCTCTTTATAGGAAAACAAAAACCCATATTTGCTCGAGGGGGCGAAACAAATATGGGGTGATGGGGTTACGGTAGAGCAAGGGCAAGCCTTCTCGCCTCACCCCGAAACAACATAATAGACCTATTTTCTCAAAAAGATATATTTTTCTTGCGCAACCGCGAAATTTTCGTGAATACGTTCATAAAAAGATGAATGCCTTTTTGGAATTCGCCTGCTATAAGGAAGCAAGACAGAAAATCTCCTTATGGAAGAAGGCATCCATTTATTTGCTCAGCTCGTCGTATTTCTTCGCGGAGCCTTTTGCCTTCTCTACCGGGTATTTCTCCGCGTTGCGTTTGATTTTCTCTAGGCAGATACTTTCAACGTCCAGCCCATAATGGTCCGCCATCTGATAGGCATAGAGGAAGACATCGGCCAGCTCTTCCTTAACCTTTTCTAGGCTAGATTCCTTATCCGACCATTGATAGACCTCAAGCAGCTCGGAGGCCTCGATAACTAGGCTTTTAGCCAGGTTCTCGCCAGAATGGAATTGATCCCAATCCCTATCGGAATTGAATTTACGTAGCGCCACAAGCACTTTGTTGTCGGACATGGAAACACCTCGAAGAATAAGAACCCCTTAAGTATGAACCTAAATCGCCTCTCCCAAAAGAATGTAGGAGCAAGAAACTGTCCAATAAAAGCAGAAGGCACCCCAATGGAAGATCTTTCTACCTACGTCATATTTGAAGAAGGCTTAACGAAAGGATGTGTTTTAAAGCCAGGTAACGCGAATATGGCCTCCCTAAGCAAGCGGCTCTAGTTTTAACGTCTTTTCTACCCTAGAATACCTAAGACTTTATGGAAGAAGAACAATGACCTATTACGTTTCTAAATCCGCGTTCACCCATTATGGCTATAACTCCGTTGCCATTTGGATCAAAGACCCTTCCCGCATCCCGACTGAAGTCCGGCCCGAGATGAAGGAAGGAGGAGTCGTCCTCTTCTCTATCAGAGAAAATGATGGGAAAACCCCGGATAAGCCAAGTGACGAATACCTATCCGTCCACTTCATTAAGTTCGAGTAGGAAGCTTAGGATTCATGTCGACCTGGAAGGGCGAGGAAACGGAACCTGAAAAAAGTTTCCATTGGCTTGCTCACCGCTTTTGCTTCTATGGATTCTTTTTCGCCTAGGATATAAATTCTTGGTAAAATAACCGCAAATATGAAAAGCCTTCTAATGTTTCTGACCCCGAAAGCCGAAGTTGCTTACCTAGAGGATGACTTTACCTTGCGCATGGCCATCGAGAAGATGACCTTCCATCATTTTTCCGAGATCCCCGTCTTGAACAAAGAAGGCAAGTACGTGCGTTCCCTTTCCCAAGCGGATATCTTGCTCTACCTTGCCAGCAACAAAGACTTAAACGTCGAAAACTGCAATAAAATCCCTCTTTCTGCCGTCTCTTCCTTCCATCCTTTAAAGACCTTAAAAGGGGATTCTGACGTCTATGACGCCATTTCTATCCTCTCGCAGCAAAACTTCATCCCCCTCGTCGATGACAATAATGTCTTCATAGGGCTGGTAAGAAGAAGCAAGGTTCTGGAAGAGCTGAAGGCTGAGCTATCCTCTTTCTAGTAGGGATAATCCCTTTGCTGGCCTATACTACTAAGCATGAAGAAGACCCACGTCCTTTTTATTTTGATGAATGCCCTGCTGGCATCTTCCTGCAGCGTTCATGTTTTGATGTGGGTCAAGGTCAATGAGTGGGAAGGCTCTGCCTTATTAGAGCGCATCAACACTTACGTCCATAGCGGCGCTTTCCCTAATTACGATAGCTTCTCCTATTACAAAGAGACCCGCGATGAGCCAGAGGATATCCGCGATCTTCGCGGCAAAAGCGAGATTGACCCCTCGGATATCTATGACTTCCATTGCGTGGATATCCGTATTGATGAGACCACGAAGTATTTCTATTCCAGAACCGTTGACCAGACCGAGTATATCGGCCCTAGTGAAGGCGATAGCGAGACGCTCACTTCTACGAGGCCTATTTCCGTTACTAGCAGCGAGACCTACGTTTATTTCGATGCCGGAAAGCTAGGCTATTGCCTTGCCCACCTTCTTGATGATGAGCTAAAAGAAGTTAGCTTCCTTACAGAGGCGGAGGCTATCGAAAGCACTTACTCTAGCCTCTTAGAAAAAGGAGCCCCCAACTACGAGGATTCCTTCTCTTCTTTCTTCGTCACTTCGTTTCAAGAGGCCTATACCGAGTTTAAAGAGGCGACTAGTCTCGGCAAGGAGAAGTGCACCTATGCCAAGCGGGGCGATGAGATCCTGGATATCCGCCTCTCCAATTACCTGATTGAAAATAAACGCTCCCTCCATTCCTATAACTGTGAGGTAAGAAGCGGTCGCCTTACCTATGCCCATGAAACGAAAGCCATCAGCAAGTCGGGCATAGCATGCCAAAGAAAGATCGATGAGAGTTTTTCTACTGGCCTTACCAAGTGGCGGCCTGATCTAGAGAAATACCTAGCCTCTTTCTCTAGCGAAGAAGACTCTTCGCTTGAGGGAAGTAGCGCCTCTATCTAGCCTACTCTCACTCTAAATAAGGCTTTTATAGCAATAGTTCCAAAGCCATCATCAGGAGGAAGCCAAGCAAGAAGCTCCATAGGCCATAATGCTCAAATCCGCCTTTTCTAGATTCTGGAAGAATCTCATCCAGGGTGACGTAGAACATGGCTCCCGCGGCAATAGAAAGCAGCCAAGGCGTCAAGATGCTTAGCTGGGCAAGGAAAAGCCCGGCGATGGCGAATATAGGCTCAACGATGCCGCTGCCAGTGCCAAAGAGGAAGGCTTTCCCTTTGCTCTTGCCATTTCCTAGCATCGGGATAGAAACGGCTGCGCCTTCTGGGACATTTTGGATGGCGATGCCGATAGAGAGGGATAAGGCGGCGGAGATGGCGGCGATGTCATTGCTTGCTAAGGCTAAGCCACAGGCAAAGCCAACGGCCAATCCTTCCGGGATATTATGGATGGTGACCGCGAAGAAGAACTTCAGATTCTTGCTGATGTTGCTTTTTCTTCCTTCTTCTACCATAGAATTCTGATGGATGTGGGGGATAAGGAAATCTAGAAGCCAAAGCAATAGGCAGCCTAGAAGAAAACCTAGTAGCGGCGGCAGATAGCTTACTCTTCCATAGAGTTCCTTGCTTTGCTCAATGGAAGGGAGGATAAGGCCGAATATGCTGGCCGCGATCATGATGCCTCCTGCAAAGCCTAGGATGAGGTTATTGGCCTTAACGCCAAGCTCACGCTTAAAGAAGAAGACGAAACTGCTTCCTAAAGTCGTCGTTAAGAAGATCATGGATATGGACAAGATCGATACGGTTAGAGCGTTCATGGATAGTTCCCTCCTTTTAGGGATAGGCGATTATAATCCTATCTTCATAAATGTTCATTTCAAATGACTTTTATAGAGGGGGAAAGGAAAAAGCCCAACCCTTGCAGGTTGAGCTTAGCAGTTAGCAAAAGGATCTTATTCAGCCTTGCCGATGGAGCCGAAGAGCTGCATCTTCTCAAGGACCTTGGCGCGGATGGCTTCGTAGCCCGGCTTGAGGAGCTTACGCGGATCGTAGCCTTTTTCCTTGTTCTCAGCGGTCGGATTGGCCTTGCCCTCGGCGCAATACTTGATGGTCGCTTCGGCGAAGACGAGCTGGCAGTCGGTGTTGACGTTGATCTTGGAGACGCCATGGGCGATTGCCTCTTTGATCATCTCATCGGGGATGCCGGTGCCGCCATGGAGGACGAGTGGGATATTGTTGGTCGACTCATTGATTTTCTCGAGGACATCGATGCGGAGTCCCTTCCAGTTCTTCGGATAGATGCCGTGGATGTTGCCAATGCCAGCGGCGAGGAAATCGACGCCGAGGTCGACGATCTTGCGGCACTCAGCCGGGTCAGCGACTTCGCCTTCGCCCGTGATGCCGTCTTCGGTGCCACCGATGGAGCCGACTTCGGCTTCGATGGAGCAGCCCTTAGCGTGGGCAAGGGCAACGAGCTCTTTGGTCTTCTCGACGTTCTCTTCAAACGGGAGGGAGGAACCGTCGAACATGATGGAAGTGAAGCCAGCTTCGAGGCAGGCCTTGGCCGCTTCGTAGTTGCCATGGTCGAGGTGAAGGGCGACCGGAACGGTGATGCCTAGGCATTCGTCGAGGGCGCGAACCATCGCGGCGACGACTTTGTAGCCGCCCATGTACTTGGCGGCGCCCATGGAGACGCCGATGATGACTGGGCTTCTCTGCTCCTGAGCGGTGGTGAGGATGGCTTTGGTCCACTCAAGGTTATTGGTGTTGAAGTGGCCAACAGCGTAATGTCCCGCTTTTGCCTTGCGGAGCATTTCGGTTGCATTGACTAACATAGTTAAATAGAACCTCCTGCAGTTCTTTGCCTACAAAGTATAGAGTGATTTATTCCCTCGTACCAACATTTAAACTTTGTTTAGCCAATTTTTTATCGGTTTATCATTATCTTTTGCCTTCTTTGCGGCAAAACTTTCTTCTTCTATTGGCATCTAAAAGGAAAATGAGATATTGATGTCACCCAAGGAGGCCTTTGTCTAGGTTACTAGGTAGTCTCCTATTTTTATTGGCGGTTTCCATTTTGGCATAGAGAAGGACGCAAAATGTGGCGTGCCTATACAAAGAAAAGCACCCGCTAGCATTGCTGCTAATGGGTGCAACTAGCTTTTTATAGCTTCACTTCTTTGCCGGCGATCTGCGAATCGTAGGCGTCTAGCTGCTCGCCGAGGCTAAGCTCCTTGAACTGGGACATATAGAGGGAGTAGTAGGCCCCTTTCTTTTCCATAAGCTCTTTATGGGAGCCATCTTCTATGATGGAGCCAGTATCCATGAGGAGGATCCTATCGCAGTCGACGATGGTGGAGAGGCGATGGGCAATCGTGATGGAGGTGCGGCCCTTCAATAGCTTTGCAATCGCCTTCTGCACCTCTTTCTCCGTCTCGGTATCGATGGAGGAAGTGGCTTCATCGAGAATGAGGATGGCGGGGTCGCGAAGGATGGCTCTCGCAAAGCTGATGAGCTGCTTTTGGCCCTGGGAAAGCTGCCCTCCGCCATCACGGAGATAGGTGTCGTAGCCATTAGGCTCGGACATGATGAATTCATCGATGCCGACAAGCTTTGCCGCGTCCCTGATCTCCTGCATGGTCGCGTCAGGTTTGCCATAGGCGATGTTTTCTCTATAGGTGCCGGTGAAGACGAATGGGGTCTGCTGGACGTAGCCGATATTGGAGCGGAGCCACCCCAGCGACCTATCTAGATAATCGACATCATCGACTTTGATGACGCCGCTAGAGGGCTCATAGAAGCGGCACAATAGGTTAACGGTCGTGGTCTTGCCAGAACCGGTTTCGCCAACGATGGCGACGCTGGTGCCGGCTTTGATATGGAGGGTGAGCGGGTGGATGACCTCGATGCCGTTGCCGTAATCGAAGGTGACGTCTTCGAAGTCGATTTTGCCATGAAGCTTCTCGTAAGAGTCTTTCTTCGGGTGGAAAAGGTCGCCGTATTTCTCGATGACCTCTTTCTTGTCGACAATCTCAACGGGGGCCTCCAGCAGCTGCATGACCTTCTCAGCGCCCGCCTGGCTAGCCATGAATTCGGAGAAGGTCTCAGCAAGTCCTTCTAGCGGAGAGTATATGCTGCCGACAAAGCCGATGAAAAGAATGGTCGTAGCCGCGTCGATGCTAAATTCCTTAGGAAGGGAGCCATCTAGCGACAAGAAGACGACAAGGGCGATCATAAGGGTGCTAATCATCTCCAGAAGCGGATTGAAGAAGGCGTTGACCCTGCTCGCGCGGAAGCGTTTCCTGCGGATGTCCTCGGTGATGTCTTCGGCCTCCTGGGCAATCCGCTGCTCTATGGAGAGGGTCTTGATGGTCTTCGCCCCATCGATGGCCTCGGCGATCCAGCCTACATAATGGGAGTAGGCGTTTCTCGCCGTGCGGTGACGCTTGAGGATCGCGGCCTCAAAGAAGGGGACGATGATCGCGACTAGCGGCATCGAGGCAAGGAGGACGAGGGAATAGACCCAGTTGACGGAGAACATGGTGACGATCGCGAAGAAGAGGTCGAACACGCTCCAGCTGATGGTGCTGAGGGTATTGGACAAGACGTCGCCGATCGAGGCGGTGTCGTTTTGCATTCTGGCGATCAGCCAGCCGCTGGAGTTCTTATCGAAGTAGGAGAAGCTTAGCTCCTGGATCTTGCGGAAGGTATCCCTGCGCAAACGCGTCATGATGTGCATCGAGATGATGTTCTGATAGAAGAACATGGCCCAGATGGCGAAGGCGCGGATGATGATCATCACGCCCATTGCTATCAAGAAGCCGGCGTAAGACAAAGAGACGCGGATGCCGAATAGGAAGGTGACGTCTAGGCTAACTTCCCAGATGGAATTAACCGCGATCGGGAAGCTATCGGCCGCCGCGATGGCCCCGGCATTCATGACGGGGACGAAGCTGCTGTCATAGAAGGTGACGAAGATGGTGGTGAGAAGGCAAAGCAACAATAGCGGCCACTCCTTTAAGGCGTAGCGGCCAATCTTGAGCCAAACCGAGAAGTTGAGCTTATCGGGAAGCTTCTCTTCTTCGAATGCGAAGTGTCCGGCCATATTAGTTACCTCCTTTCTCTAAGGTATCGCTAGGGAAGCCCATATCGGATTGGATCGAGGCGATCCTTTGATATAGGCCTGGGATGGCGAGCAATTCTTTGTGGGTGCCGATTTCGGCGACTTTGCCCTTCTCAAGCACGAGGATCATGTCGGCGTCTTTGGCCGAATTGACCCTATGGGTGATAAGGAAAGTGGTATGGGGCGTCTTCATCCTCTTTAGGTGGCTGCGGATGCTTAAGTCGGTTTCGGCATCGACGGCGGAAAGTGAGTCGTCAAATAGCAGTACCGGGGCGCCGGTAAGAATGGTCCTAGCGATGGCGACGCGCTGCTTTTGTCCGCCAGAAAGGGTGACGCCTTTCTCGCCGACAGGAGTCTCATAGCCTTTATCGAAGCTAGAGATGGCCTCATCGACCGCGGCGTTATGCGCGGCTTTCTTCATCTCTTCATCCGTCGCATCGACTTTCGCCATCTTGATGTTCTCGGAGATGGTCTTCGAGAAGAGGAAGGGGTCTTGCAAAACCGGGACCACCTTCTTGCGAAGATAGGATTTCTTGACCTTATTTAGGGGCACGCCATCGATATAAATCGTTCCCGAGGTTGGCTCATATAGCCTGGTAAGAAGCTGAGAAAGCGTGGATTTGCCGCTGCCGGTCTTGCCCATGATGGCGATGGTACTGCCGCTAGGCACCTTGAAGGAGATGTCATCGAGAATCAGTTCGTCGGGACGGTCAGGATAGGCGAAGGAGACATGGTCAAAGACGACCTCGCCTTTGATCTCTGGCTCTTCGCCGACATCGATTTCTTCGATCGGGGAGAGGAGAAGCTTATGGATGCGGTCGCTCGAAGCAAGAGTCTGGCCTAGGTTAGATAGGCCGGTCGCACTCTGGCGCAGCGGCCAAACCATCATGTTGACGAAGGTGAAGGAGATGGCGACGGTGCCGGCGGTGATCTCGCCTGTGAAAGCTAGGTAGACCGCATAGGCGATCGCGATGGAGCGAGAGGCGAAGATGAAGATGTCGCTAGAGGCGTAGAAGAAGGAGCTAAGCATTCTCCAATGAATGAATTTCTCCTCGTATTCCTTTAGCCTTTTCTCGAAGTCGGATATCTCATAGTTCTCGGCGTTATAGGCTTTGATAACACGGACGGCAGCAAGGTTTTCGCTGATCTTGTCGGTCATTTTTGCCTCGGAATCATCGGTGGCCCTGTATCTTCTTCTGACCTCTTTGATGAGGAAGAAAGAGTAAACGAATAGAAGCGGGAAGACCGCGGCGCTTACCAGCATGAGCTTATAGGAGATAAGGCCTAAGATGCTCATGCAGAGAATGACGACGTATAAGGTATAGGAGAGCTGGTTCATGTCCATGATGAGGAAACGCCTCATGACGTCGCAGTCACGGGTGCAGATCTGGATCAGGTCACCGGCTTTGGCTTGCTTATAGTAGCTATAGGGCTGGCTCTCCAATTGCTTAAAGAGGATCAGCTGCATCTTCTTATTGATCCTAGCGCTCGTATAGAAGCGGATAAGCATGCGGGCGATGGAGACGGCCACCATCACGAAAGCGGTAAGCAGCATCGCGAAAGGCAAGACGTACATATGCTGATAGAGGTAATCTTCCCCTCTCCCGAGGGTAAGCATATGCAAAACGAGCCTGGTGATGGGGTCGATACTGCCGAAATTCTGACGCAGGGCATCGACTAAAACCTTGGTTAGGAAGGAAGCGAAAACGCTGACCAAAACCATCAGGAACTGGGTGAAGAAGTTGAGGAAATAAAGGAATCCAGAGCCCTTTATCACCTTCTTGGAAAACGCGATTAGATCTTTCATAGACGCCTTATTCTAGAAATAAACGAAAAAGAAGCAAGAAAAGCCTTTTTCTTAGATAAGAAAATGGGCTTGCTCTTCGAAAATGTCCCACTCGCTTTTTCCTTGCCTTCGACATCATGATACGCAAGATTTCCTAGACGTCAGAAAGCAATTTTGCTTTGCTTTTTTGCTGGACTCCTAGCGCCAAAGCGATACCAAGGGTTTCGCCAACGTTTAGTGAACCATGCACAAATTAAGGTAACGGAAATAACTATTTCCGCCTTATAATGAGGCAAGGAATTTTCGTTTTTTCCTTTGCAAGGGGGCAACATTACATGAACAACAACAAGAACTGGTGGAGGGATAGCATCGGATACATCATCTATCCCGAATCCTTCAAAGACAGCAATGGCGATGGCATCGGCGATATCCAAGGCATCATCTCCAAACTCGACTACCTCCATGATCTTGGCGTCAACCTGCTTTGGATCTGCCCCCTTTTCGATTCGCCGATGGACGATAATGGCTACGACGTCTCCGATTATTACCGCATCAACCCCCGCTTTGGCACCAACGAAGACTTCAAGACTCTTCTAGAGGAAGCCCATAGGCGCGATATCCGCATCCTCATCGATTTTGTCCTAAACCACACCAGCGATGAGCATCCCTGGTTCCAGATGGCCCTCCGAAACGAGAATAGCAAAGAACGCGGCTATTATTTCTTCAGAAAGGGCAAGCGCGACGAGAATGGCGAGCTTCTCCCTCCCAATAACTGGAAAGGCTTCTTCGCGACCTCCGCCTGGAAGCAAGTGGAAGGGAGCGATGATTTCTATCTCCACATCTTCTCGGAGAAGATGCCCGATGTGAACTGGGGCAACCCTGAATTGAGGGAACGTTATTATGAGATCGCCAGGTTCTACCTTGATATGGGCGTCGATGGCTTCCGCCTGGATGCCCTTGCCCACCTCGCCAAAGACCTAAGCTTCTCCGATTCGGACAAAGAAGCAGACGCTAGTGGCCTGGTCCTCGATACCGATAAGTTCTCCAATCGCCCGGAGCTATTTGCTTACCTTGCCGAATTCAAGGAGAAGGTCTTCTCCCATTATGATTGCCTCACGGTAGGAGAGGTCGGAGGCGAGATCAGCCCGCAGAATTCTTTGCTTTTTTCCGATAGGGAAAAAGGCTCCATCAACATGGTCTTCAACTTTGACACGGTCTGGGACAATGGCGCCTATGGCTCCATTGACAAAACCGATGAGGAAATCAGGACCAATCTGATTGAGCTGAAGCAAAACTTCAAGAAGTGGTATGACGTTTGCCATGAGCATGCCGATATGCCCCTATATTGGTGCAACCATGACCATCCCCGCGTCTTAAGCCAATATGGCGACGTCCGTTTCCGCAACGAATCCGCCAAGATGCTCCTTACCACCCTTTTGTTCATGTACGGCACCCCCTTTATCTATAACGGCGATGAAATCGGCATGTCTAACGTAAGGTGGGAGAAGCCAGAAGACTTCTATGGCGATGTCGGCAATAAGAACTCCGTCAAGTATTGGAGGAGGCAAGGCTATAGCGAAGAAGAGATCGTGCGCTTCCTTAACCGCTCCTCCAGGATCAATGCCCGCACCCCCTTCCAATGGGAGAACGCCCCCTATGCTGGTTTCTCTAACGTCGAGCCTTTTGAAAGGGTCAACGATAACTATAAGGAAGGCGTCAACGCCTTAGATGAGATGAATGACCCCTGGTCCATCATCAACTTCAGCCAATATGCCATCTATAAGCGTCGCCTCCCCGAGATAAAGGAGATCATCGACAAAGGCAGTTGGGACATCCTCGATATCCGCCACCCCGACGTCTTCGCCTATATGCACGAATATAATGGGCAGCGGCTCATCGTCGTCTCCAATTTCCGCCCCTATAACGTCTTTTTCTCCTTCTATTACCGCATCCACGACGTCATCCTCCATAACTACGATAACGTCTTGCTGGATGACCACGTCTTCACCCTTCGCCCATTCGAGTGCTTTTTGCTTAAGGTATGAGTATCAGCAAACGCTTCCTCTTCATTGGCCAAGATCCGCTCCAAAAGGAGGAGATCGGCCTCCTTTGCAAAAAATGCAAAGGCGACTTCCTCTCCTTTGACACGCTTTTTAAAGCCTGCTTCCTCGCCGAGGAATCTAGCTTCATCAAGGCCGGCCGCTTCGTAGAGGAATATAGCAAGACCTATGGCAGGATTACTTGCCTCGTCTCCCCCTTCCAAGATGAGCTAAGCGAGAAGCTGCTAAACGAAGCAGCCTCCTATTTCCCCAATATGGTCTGCTTCCCCACCGACGTCTTGATGAGGGAGATCAGCTTCTTTGATTACTCTTCCTATCAATTGCTTAGAAGCTACTTCGTTCATGTTGATCCCGAACTGCTTTTGACCGCGGGAAGCTACCTAAGAAATGGCTGCAACGCCCTTCTTTCCGCGCAGGAGCTCTATATCCATCGCAACACCTTCAATTACCGCCTTGATCAGTTTAAGCGGCAATCGGGCTTAGATATCCGGGATTATCACAATGCGCTCCTGCTGGAACTATACTTTCAGCTTTCGTCATCTCCGCGCTAGCAAAGCGACAAATGACCTACACTCCCTTCTTTGCAGGAAGGTTTTTCGTTATAATGGGACATGGAGGGGATATGCCTCCCATTTTTTTATGCTAAAAACATCAAAAATTCCTTGGTGGGCCAAGCTGCTGATTTGCGCGGCCTCGACCACCCTCGTATCGCTATTCTGCTATTTCACCAAGATTGAGGCGCCGAATTCCGTTTTCCTATTGGCCCTTGATATCCTTCTCGCCCTCTTCGACTACTATGGTGCCTTCGCCCTTGCCGGCTATATTCCCTATATCCTTTATTTCTATGCCTCCCCCAAAGGCTCCTTCCTCTATGACGCCCCCAGCTTAGCCGTCGTAGTCACCGTCAGCATCGTCGCCCCAACGATGGTCGCCATCGTCGGCACCCTTAGCTTCATCGCCAAGAAAAGCAGGGCAAGGCTAGAAGAGGCGGCCGACATTGACCCCCTTACCAACATGCTTAACCGCCGCGGCTTCGATAAGGCTATACAGAAGATGCTTAAAAGCCATAAGCAGGAAGGGTCGCTGGTGATGATGGACCTCGATGACTTCAAACGCCTTAATGACGTCTATGGCCATGAAGCAGGGGATATCGCCTTAATCTATATCGCCTCGCAAATCCAAAAAGACGCTGGCGGCAGCGCCATCGTCGGCAGGAATGGCGGCGATGAATTCGTCGCTTATATCCCTAAAGTCGGCAAGGAAGTCGAGGATTTGCTCTCTCGCTTCGTTAACGCTAGGCACATCGTCAACGTGAATGGCCAGGAAGTCGAGTTCAAGGCCAGCGTCGGCTATTGCTATTACCCGCTTCAGGCCAAGGATTATCGCGAACTTTGCCGCAAAGCCGACGCTGCTTTATATGTCGCGAAAAGCCACGGCAAAGGGGAAGCGGTCTGCTACCGCGACGGCATGGGTGAAGCCGCAAGGCTAGAGATGGGCTTCAACCTCAAGGATATCGCCAATAACATTCCAGGCGGCATGCTCATCTATAAGAACAATGAGAAGGGCGATATCCTCTTCGCCAACGAGGAACTCATCAAGATGTTCGGCTGCGAAAGCTTCGCCGATTTCCTCTCTACCTATAAAGGCTCCTTCAATAACCTTATCGATGAAGAAGATAAGGAGGCGATCCTCATTTCTATTCAGAATCAGATCAAAAACTCCTCTACCAATAGCGACGCGGTCAATTACCGCATCCTGAAGAAAGATGGCTCCAAGGGATATGCCCAAGAGTTTGGCCACCTCGCTCATTCTCCTTATTATGGCGAGATCTTCTATGTCTTCTTCCAGCCAGAGAAAGAACAATAAGCCTTTGATTCAAATGCCGGCGACATGCCGGCTTTTTCTACGACTTCTATGTAACAGAGTACCTTTTGAGAATTCGACCCCTAATAGGTAAGTGAGGGGAGTACGTATGACTCGCTATCGGCAGTTAGCCCCTGCGGTCTCC
>CADCPN010000036.1 GCA_902803375.1 uncultured Erysipelotrichaceae bacterium
ATCCGAAGCGCCTCCCAATCTCCTTTGATTGTTTAGCGAGGGGATTATAGCACGGCAGGCCTATCCTTTATTTGCTGGTATATCTAGTCCCTTTCTCTCTTTTCAGGAATAAAAGGGGACGTCTTCAAGAAAGAATCCAACCATTGCGAGCTGGATTCTTTCCACGTAGATAGATTTACTGGCCTCTGGCGATCTTGGAGACAAGAGACATGTCAACCTTGCCAGCGTAGTTGGCTTTGAAGAACTTCATCACAGAGGGCATGGATTTGTCCTCAAGTCCGGCGAAGATGGAGCGGATCTCCTCTTCGGAGAGCTGCTTCGGGAGGAAGGCTTCGACCGCGGCTTTCTGCGCATCGCAGGCGGCGGCGGATTCGCTTCTACCAACGGAGAGATAACCCTGCTTCTCCTCTTCGAGTTCTTTGGCAAACTTCTGGATGATGGCTAAAACTTCGGCATCGCCGACTTCCTTGCCGGCACCACTGGTGAGAAGCGCCTGGTAACGGGTGACGACCATGGAGAAGGCGTTCTTCTTGTTTTCATCATGATCCTTCATAGCCTGGATCTTGGCTTTCTTAATATCATCGATAAGCATTTTGCTTACCTCCTTTTTAAAGTTATTAAACGGTTTCCTTGTGGAGGAGGTCTCTGGTAAGACGCATGGCGCCATAGTACAGCGGCATGATTTCAAGACGGCCCATGATCATGCATAGCGACATGATCCACAAGATGAGGTTATAGGTCCAAATAAGACTTTCGCCTCCATTGGCCAATAAGGTTTGCTTGAGGCCAAGGAAGTCAACGATGGTGTTACCGGTGCCAGAGAGGGCAGAGGTGACAAGATAGAAGGCTTGCTCAACGGTGAAGTACGCGCCTTTGCCATCGTTCCAGTTGGGGAAGAAAATGAGGAGAAGGCTCATCACGAGAACAACGATGAGATAGAGGATGGTATAGAGGCTCGCCTCGCGGTAAGTCTCTTCCGTGAGCTCGTTGTTCTTGCCAGCGCGGAGATAGTTATGCGGATGGTGGAGGCGGCTCGGGGAGAGCTTGTACTTGATGGACCACCATAGGGACTTGAGCTGAATGACGACACGGTACTGCTTAATGGCGCCAGCGGTAGAGCCCATGCCACCGCCAACGAGCATGACCATGATCGATAGGAGAATGGCGCCATGTCCCAGGATAACGATGCTGGGCGCGTTGCCGAATCCCGTAGTGGTGATGCAGGAGATGATCTGGAAGGCGGAGTAGCGAAGGCTTGCGCCGAAGTCGATGCCGCCATCGCCATTATTGTACTGATAGAGTACGCAGATGGTGCAAAGGATCGTCATGACCGTAATGAAGATTATGGAGAAACGGATTTCGAGGTCGCGGAAGAAGTTCTTCCACTTCATCGTCAAGGCGTTATAGATGAGCAAGAAGCTCGTAGCGCCAAGCAACATGATGACGCTGCAGGAGATCTCGATGCCGATAGGGAGAACCTTACCGAACACCGGATTGGCGTTGGTGTAGCCATAGAAGCCATTGACCCTGGTGGAGAAGCCTCCCGTCGCCATGCCGGCTATGGAATGGCAGAGGGCCTCGAATAGGTCCATGCCGAAGAACCACATGGACAAAGTTCCTAGGAGAATGATAAGGGCGTACATGCCGAAGGTTGCCTTCGCGGTTTTGGCTAGGTTAGGAAGAAGCCTATCGTTATGGCCTTCGGTGTAGAAGAGCTGCATGCCAAAGCGATCGGAAACGGCGCTAGACACAACAAGAACGAGACCGACGCCGCCGAAGAACTGGGTGATGGCGCGGTAGAACAAGAAGATATGTGGGCAATACTGCGGGACGCCGGCATCTAGGAAGTTAGAGAGGACGGGTGAGCCGTGAGAGATGCCGGACATGACGGTGAATCCGCATGCGGAATAGCCGGACATCGACTCAAAGAACGACTCAGAGAAACTCATCGAGACCGCCCCGTTATTAGCGGAATAGAAATCAAGCTTATCGGCGAGGAAGAACGGGAGCGCACCGATGGTGACGGCGGTGAGCCAGATGGCGACGAGAAGGACGCTATCCTGGTGCTTGCCTAGCCTTCCGGTGGTACTGCCTCTCATCAAGACGCCGCCGATGAAGCTACCAAGAAAGACGGCGGAGGCGCCGGGGATAACGAATACCGGCCAGCACATCCATTCATCGCGGTAGAAGGCCATCATGCCTAGAGGAAGCAAGGTGATGACGCCGATGAAGGCGACGAAAAGCATCAGGTAGCCGAAGATAAGGCGGTACCCGGAATTCGTTGTGGCATCACGATTTAAGAATGAGACCATTACTTGCTTTCCTTAGAGGTAATCTTTTTTGCTTTGGTTTTGGAATCGGCCTTCTCTTCTTGGTCAGAAGGCTTCTCGGCTAATTTTGAGGCGGGCTCAGGCTCCTCGACCTTCGGGGCGGAGGCGGCTTTCTTCGCTTCTTTCCTAGCTTCCTTTTCGGCAGCCTTCTTGGCTTTGGCTTCCGCCTTAGCCTCTTCTTTCTCCTCGGCCTTGATGGCTTTGGAGGTCGCTTCTGCATCCTTCTTATCCTTTTTGGAAGTCGGGATGATGTGGCTAACGGCATCAGCGATAAGCTCTGTGGCGGCTTTGCCGGGAACCTCACGTTGGATGAATTTGGTGACCTTATCCTTATCTTCCGGCGCGCAGACGATAAGCAATTGATCTTTTGCGGTGATGAGGGTGTCGCCGTTAGGGATAATGACGTCAGGGGTGCGGTAAACCGCGGAGACGGAGCAATAACGCGGGAAGCGGATTTCCTTTAGGGTATGGCCGCAGATCGCGTATTTGGACAAGACGACGGCCTCGATCATGACGATGCGGTCGTTCTCAACGGACATCGTCTTCATGATGTTTTCTACCGAGGACTCACTGCGGACGCTTTGTCCGAGGAGATAGGAAGAAGAGATGACGGAATCGATGCCTAGGTTCTTATAGACGTCGACGTTCTTCGGGTTGTTGACGACGCAGATGCACTTCCTGGCGTTGAAGCACTTCTTGGCCATGATGCAACTTGCGTAGTTGTCGGTATCGGAAGGGCAAAGGGAGACGAAGATATCCGCATCATAGGCATTGGATTCCTCGAGGGCGTATCTCCTCCAAGGATCTCCGACATAGACGTGGACGTGATATCTCTTAAGGATAGTATCAGCAACGGATTCGGAGGGGTTGATGATAATGAGCTCGTTCTTCTTGTCCTTGAACATGGAGACGAGGAATTCGGCCTGCGTGGTGCCGCCTGCAATGACTACTTTCATTTGCTGTTTACCCCCGCGCGAAGAAGATTGAAACGGTCCTTGGACAGTTGGAACGGATAGATGGCTTTGATGTTCATGCCCTGAACAAGAAGACCTTTATCCGGGTCGTCGAAACGGACGTATACGTACGGAACCTCATACACCTTGGCGCATAGGTGTGCCAAGAAGAGATTAACGTTATCGTCGCCGGTGGTGATGATGACCTCCATGGCGTCTTCAATGCCGGCATCCTCTAACTCATCGACGTCGGTGGCGTCGCAGGCGATCGTGATGCCGGAAAAAATCTCGCTGAGGCGATCGAATGATCCCTTTTCAGGATCAAGAACATAAACGTTATCACCCTGCTGGGATGAATAGTTGGCAATAGAGGCGCCAAGTCTGCCACAGCCGATGATCATCGTACGATTTCTCATAGTGAAGGGTCCTCCTTTCTTCGAAAGGCTTTCGGATTATAACCCCGAAACCTTATATGGACAACTCGCCTGCCCCCGGAATATGCAATGCTTCGATGCACGGGTAGCGCGCTGTTAACTCTTTGTATTTGGCCTTGGTGTCCTTCTTCTTCAGGCCCTTAAAGCCCATTTCGGCGAAGCGGGATAGACACCAATGGATGTATTCCCAAGTCGCTTGGGTCATGTGATAGCACTTGCTGTGGTCCTCGAAGTACTTCAGGGTAACTTCCCCGTTAAAGTTCTTTGGGTCATAGACATAGGAAGCGCTAAGCATATCGCAGACATATTCAGTCGCATAGATCCAAGGCATCGTCTTCTTGATGATGTTGCCTTTGAAATAGTCGGTCCAATATTCCCAATGGTGCTTATTGTGGCGGGTATGGTGCTGGCAGATCTCAGAGAATAAGTCATGGGCGCGGCGTTCTTCCAAGACGGGAGAATGGGTGCCGGTGAAGTATTTGGCGGAAAGCGAAAACTCCTTATGGCCATATTTGGTGAGGTCATGGAAAAGGCAATGGAAGCCAATGCCGCAGTGGCATCCATTTCTAAAAACGATGAAACGGTGCTTGTTCACCGTGTGGAAATGCTTGAAGGGATGCGACATCTTAATCTCCTAATAAAGCTTCTAAGGTATCGCCGATATCCTCATGGATCGCATAATCGCAATGGCTATCATAGGGAGTCGGTTCTTTGTTGATCATGATGGTCAGGCCGCCGAGGAAGTAATTGGGCAGCGCCGCAATAGGATAGACGTTCATCGAGGTTCCGCCAATGATGAGAATATCGGCGAACTTGACCGCATTAAGGCAAGATTCCATCACGTCCTCGTCCAATGGTTCTTCGTATAGGACGACATCAGGCTTAACCAGACCTCCGCATTCCGGGCAATGAGGGACGCCGCTATTGGGGATGTCCGAGATCTTTAGTTTCTTACCGCAACGGGTGCAGAAATATCTTTTCGTCGACCCGTGGGCCTCAAACACCATGTGGCTACCTGCCTCTTGATGAAGACCATCAATGTTCTGAGTGATGATCATCAGGTGATGTTCCGGGCGGTTCTTCTCGAAATTGGCCAAGGCATAATGCGCTTTGTTGGGCTTAGCATTTAAATCCACCATCGTTGACCAGTAGAAGTCGTAGAAGGTATCGGTGTGCTCGTAGAAATAGCTATGGGAAAGCATCTTTTCATAAGGGACGCCATATTTCGAATGGATGTTATATAGGCCCTGTGGCGAGCGGAAATCGCTGATGCCGCTTGCCGTGGAGACACCGGCGCCGCCTAAAAAGACGACACGTCCCCCTTCTTTGATCCTTTTGCGGAGCTTTGCTAAGGTTTCTTTATCCATGGCTATCTCCTATTTGCTTAATAGGGATGCCCTGACGAGTTCCGCATCCATATCTTGGAAGGTAATCGTATCCACATAGGGGCGGACGTGATCAAGCATCTCTGGGGTCTTGATCGTCCAGACGTTAACAATGCCGCCTTTTCTTCGATATTTGATAACGCGCGGATCATCGACGAGGGCCGCATCCAAGTCTAGATATTCAAAGAAGCCGCGAAGCTTTAGGGTCCAGGGTTTCTCTTTGCAGACGAGCAAGCCACGGGTAAAGCCATATCCTTTGCATTTCAATAAGGCGCGCGGGTCAAAAGAGATGAGGGTGATGTTCTTCTTATCTTTAATCTTCGATAGACGTTCCATCGCTTTCTTGGCCAGTGGCTTATAGTTGCCTTCATGGACCTTTAGCTCAACGACGATGGGCATGGTCTCATTAACAAGAGCCAAAACCTCCTCGAAGGTTGGCACTTCTTCTCCATCAAGAAGGCGATAGCCATCTTTGATTTCCTTTAGGGTCAGCTCTTCGATGATGCCTTCTTTGCCGGTCGTGCGTTTTAGATTGTCGTCGTGGCAGACAAGCAGCTCATTATCCTTCGTCACATGGATATCGAGCTCTGGCACGAAGCCGTGGTCTAGGGCGTTTTTAAATGCCTTTAAGCCATTCTCCGTGAATTCCTCATTATGAAGTCCGCGATGGGCGATGCCCGCGAATATGCGAGAGTCGAAATCCTCTCTTCTTGCTTTCTTTGCCATAGAGGAATTATACCCCCATATCGCAGAAGGAAAGCCTCGACTTTTTCTTTAGAACAAAACCGAAATGAATTTCGGTCGGAACTCGGGCGAACCCGAGTTTTTTTGCTAGAATTAGGCATGCGCGGCCCGTTCAGGAA
>CADCPN010000037.1 GCA_902803375.1 uncultured Erysipelotrichaceae bacterium
ATCCGAAGCGCCTCCCAATCTCCTTTGATTGTTTAGCGAGGGGATTATAGCACGGCAGGCCTATCCTTTATTTGCTGGTATATCTAGGAAATATTACAATAAATATCATCAAACCATATGACATCATAAAGAACCGCGGACTCATTTCATCGTTCTCTTTGCTTGGCAATCTGTTGGGCGGTTCTGACGGTTTCTATGTATCTTCTAAGCCGTTCGGTTAGGTACTTGGCAAAAAGTCTGAACATCGCCTTTGGCGAGTCCGTTTCCGCATAGGAATCGAAGGCGTTGTAATAAGCCTTTCTGTCCGTGAATTTGATATCGATTGGAGGGTAACCGAGTTTCATGAGCTCTAAGTTCACTAAAAGACGTCCGGTTCTTCCGTTCCCGTCGATGAAGGGATGGATGGACTCGAAACGCAGATGGAACAATGCAATTTTCGTAAGAAAGTCATCCTGATTGTTCGCCTGATACCATTTGAGAAGCTCCTGGACTTTCTCGGGAATCAACATGGGCTCTGCCGTCTGAGTCTTAGCACCGGAGATGTAGACCGGGACGCTGCGGTACACCCCTCTATGTTGGATGTCTCTTCCCAGAACCAGGAAATGAATCTGCTTGATAACCCATTCGGAAAGAGGCTCTTTGTCCTTCACGAGTCCGGAGACGAAGTCGAAAGCTTCTTTATGTCCGACGACGTCGAGATGGTCTTTCAGAGGCTTCTTGTCGATAGTCAGCCCACGCAAGACGAGATCCGTTTCATGGAGAGTAAGAGTGTTACCCTCTATGGCATTGGAGTTGTAAGTGTATTCGACGGCGAACTGGTCGTTTAACGCTCTGACTTCATCAGGGGTGAGGGGACGAAGCGAATCGAGCTCTTGCTTCAGCCCAGCGATGGTGGAAAGAACGCCTTTGGCGGATTCTCTCCCATCTACCGGCTTCTTGGCGTCGCTTGGGATTCTCCACGTCTTGCCCTCTAGGACGGCTCCGTCAATCTTGCCACTGCGGCAAAGCGTTCGGATTCGTCTTTCAGAGATTCCCCATCTTTCTGCAACTTCTTTTGTTCCGATATACATATATATAGCCTTTATCGGTACTATTATATGACATCATCGGAACATTAACAACTATCGGTATAGCTAAATAGAAGATATCGGAACAAAACAAATATAAAAGGAGGAAATGATTTGAACACGATTGTTTTGACCGACGTCGATTTCTATCCGGTGATCCAGCCGATACTTGAGATACTCGACGCCATACTCTGGCCTGCGATTGCCAACGTTGTCGGGGTCGGCACCATCTACTGCATCTTCCTTGGGGTGAAGATCTCCAAGGTGGATGAGCAGAACTCGAGAGAGAAGGCCAAGAAGGATCTGATCGGAGCAGTCATCGGCTTCGTGTTGATTTTCGTTCTTATCTTGGCGTTGAAGAACGACGTATCCATCCTGGAGGACTGGGTCAAGTCACAGATGTAGAACAGAATATGTTTGCGAAAATATTGTTACGAAAAGGATTTGCATTCAGAAGCAGCGAAGCAAAAGAAAAAGGCATCTGACGAAGCAAACGCCTTATTTCCCGAACAGGTTACTGTGAGAGCCGGTTCTGGCAAGCGTCAGGATGAGCTTGTCGTTCTCTATTCTGTAGATGAGAAGCCAATCGGGCTTGATGTGGCATTCCATGAACGATTTCCAATTCCCGGATAATGGATGGTCCTTGTATTTGGAATCCAATTCCTCCCGGTTGGCCAAACTCATGATGACGCCATCGAGGAGATCCATGTCGAGATGGCTCTTCATGGCCGTCTTGTAGTCCTTCTTGAACTGAGACGTCCAGACAACCTTCAGCCTGCTCATTTCTTAAGCTCTCTCAGGGCATCTTCGACGTCCAGGCCCTTGACGTTGGGGTCTTTGGATAACTTGTCCGCCTCGAGCAAAGCGAGCATCGTCTCTTTGTTGGGCTCATCGATTCTTACGTCGAAGGGGAAGCCGCCGGCAGTTAATGATTTCCGCAGGAAGACGTTGATCGCCGTGGTCAGGTTGATCCCGAGCTCTCCGTATATCGCTTCGGAACGCTTCTTCAAGTCGCTGTCCAGTCTGACGCTGAAATTTGTTGTTGCCATAATATCACCTCTTTCTATGCCTATTATATAGATATTGCAATGCAGAATAAATCCAATACCCATAAAAACACATTACACAGAAAAAAAGATTCAAGGAGAAAGCAGGCAAAGCCATGCTCTTGAACGATCTGATCGAAGGACTGAAGGATATGTTCTTCACCTCCCTCTACACGTGCTTTCGATGCATCTTCGAGTTCATCGACTTCATCAAGGAAATCTTCTACATGCTCTGCGGAATCGAATCCGTGGAGATAGACGGCAGCAAAGGTGACATGCTGAAAATCTCCTTGGTTCGGATTCCGTGAAGAAGGCGTTTTTGACGATATCCATCACCGGCGTGATACTTCTGGTTCTGTTCACGGGCATCGCCATACCGAAATCGGATTGCCAGGAGAAACAGCGCTGTGCCAGTGCGCTTAGAAAAAGCATAGGTTTGATACAAATTGCGTCAGACCTTTTATCACTGCATATAGAAACATTTATCCTTTCTGCCAACACACTATAGAGCCTTGTAGAAGTGTTAAATGGCATTTTTCTGAGGCTCTTTTCCTTTTTAGACATTGCTCTACGGAACGAAAGCATAATCAACGGGAAGAAAGGTGCTGGCTACGGAACGATTGATTTTTTATAAAACGCTCATTTATAGTCAAATTGAGAACAATCCCAGATCTTTTGCAAGTAGCATTGGCTGAACTTTTATGATTTTCTTTTGCTTCGGTTAATAGATGGGGAAATGGCAAATATGAGTCAACCAGGCCTAAAAAAGTTTCCCACAGCTATGTTGGCCAATCCCCAGTACAGTTTTTAGTTATCTTGGCTGACCCTTTTCCTAGGCCCTTGGAAGACGTCAGGCGGGAAATTGGCTTCAAGAAGGGAGACGCTTTGCAGCAGCGACATATCCTTGGGCCGAATCGTCTTGAAGGAAGAGTCGTCGATGTCGACAAAGCTTGGGAAAGAGGAATCGTCTAGATAGATGCAGGTCACGTCCATGTAGGCCTGTTTGGCGAAAGTTAAGTCACAGATAACCTTGGAATCCATCACGGCCTTTTTGCTTAAGAAGGCGACCATGGAGCTCGCTTGGTCGCGGCGCCTCTCATCAAAAGAAATCCTCGCGCCTTCGCTTACCAATCGATACAGGTAAAAGGAGACGTCTTCGCCGTCATAATGGCAATAGGTCACATAGACGAAAGGGTCTTCGCCATCATAGCTAGGAACCATAGGTGGAAGCCTTCTTTTGCCCATAAAGAGATATTAGCATCGAAACCATTTCTAGGAAGGGATTTGCTTAAGGGCAAATAAAAGCCGGGCCCCGTTTCTCTAAGATAGGTCCGGCAATTATCGATAATGGGTAAATTACTTCTTGAAGGTGAAGAAGGAAGCGCCGCAGGAAGCGAGTGCACCGATGATGCCGAAGATGCCGGCGAAGATAGCGCCAACGCCAAGCTGCCAGCCATCGGCCTCAGCCATCGGAACGGTGCAGAAGACCATGATGGCGGCGACGAGCAGGAGAAGGCCGGCAAGGCCGTTAGCAGCAACGAGGCAGATCTTTGGGGCTTTGACGAAGCTAAGGACGCAGGCGGCGCAGGAAGCGATGACCGCGAGTAGAGCGAGGACCCAAGTGGTGGTGACGCCGCCTTTGGCGTAGTCGCCGAAGGCTAGATCGTTGCCGATGAACTCGAGTTTGCCAGAGCCGAAGATGCCGGCATTGACGTCGACATAGATGAAGCGGCCAAGGAACATGAAGAGGAAGAGGGCGCCCATAAGAAGCGCACAGCCTTCGAGGATGAGGGTAAGAAGAGAAACATTACCGATTTTTTTGTTCATTTTTATGCGAACTCCTTTACCGCGCTAGTATAGCTTTGCTGAATGTGAAGTCACCTAATATCGTGCCATAGGCG